>NZ_JBEYZD010000045.1:0-73225 GCF_040645895.1 Streptomyces olindensis
CAGCCTTCCCAGGTTCGAATCCTGGCGCCGCCACCCGGGAACGACGGGCCCGTCACCTGCGAAGATCGCAGGTCACGGGCCCTTCGTCATGTGATCGCGAGACCAGCCCGCGTCGCACGACCTACGGGCATCAACGGCGATCAGCCGTGCCCGTGCGGCCGCGCGCCTGGATCTTGGCCTCCGCCGCCTCGCCGCCGTCCACCCGGACCTCGCGTCCATGCGGAACGGCCCGGCCACGCTGCGGACACCGGCCCGCTCGGCGACGAACGGCGGTCAGGCCACGGAACCGAGCCCGGTGGGACACCGCGGCGTGAGGAAGATCATAAAGGCGCTCGCCCGGGTGCCGTCAGCGTCGGCGGGCCTCCGGCTGCAAAGCCGGGTTGACGAAGCTGCTGTCGGCCGGGTTGATGACCGTGCCGGGGGTGACGAGCTCGTCGATGCGGTCCAGGACCGCCGCGTCGAGGGTCACGTCGGCCGCGGGCAGTTGCGTCTGAAGGTGCTGCAGGGTGCGCGGGCCGATGAGGGCCGACGTCACCGCGGGGTGGTTGAGCGCGAACGCGATGGCCATCTCGATCAGCGTCATGCCGGCGTCCTCGGCCACCTGGGCGAGAGCCTCGGTCGCCTCCAGCTTGCGCTGGTTGACCGGCAGGGACATGTCGAAGCGGTCGACCAGTCGCTGCCGGGCGGGGGAGGGGGTGGGCAGGTCGGCGTCCCGGCGCCAGCGGCCCGAGAGCCAGCCGCCGGCGAGCGGGCTGTAGGTGATCACTCCCATGCCGTGGCGGGCGGCGGTGGGCAGGACGTCGGCCTCGATGCCGCGCACCAGCATGGAGTACGGCGCCTGCTCGCACACGAACCGCTCCAGCCGGCGGTCGCGGGCGGCCCACTGGGCCTCGACGATCTGGCTGCCGGGGAAGGTGGAGGAGCCGAGATAGCGGACCTTGCCCTGGCGCACCAGGTCGGTCAGGGCGCCCAGCGTCTCGGAGATGTCGGTGTCGGGGGAGGGCCGGTGCACCTGGTAGAGGTCGATGTGGTCGGTCCTCAGCCGGCGCAGGGAGTCCTCTACTGCGCGCATGATCCAACGCCGCGAGTTGCCGCGCCGGTTGGGATCGTCACCCATCGGGTTGTGGAACTTGGTGGCCAGGACGAGGTCGTCGCGACGGCCCTTGATCGCCCGGCCGACGATCTCCTCGGACTCGCCGTGGGAGTAGACGTCGGCCGTGTCGATGAAGTTGATGCCGGCGTCCAGGGCGTGGTGGATGATCCGCTTGGACTCGTCGGGGTCGGAGTTGCCCCAGGGGCCGAACATCATCGCGCCGAGGCACATCTTGCTGACGGACAGGCCGGTACGGCCGAGCAGACGGTGTTCCACGGTCGTCTCCCAGGATCGTGTACGGGTTCAGCGGAGCCGTTCGGGTCGTCGGATCCACGGAAACAGCGGCCGCGCCCAGGAGACAGACACAGTTGTGAGGGGTAACGACAGGGACCCCTCGTTCGGCAAGACCCGGTCACCGCCGGCTCGTAGGCGCCGGACGCCGGCCGGGCTGAAGCAGACCGCGCGTGCCAGGCCGTGTCAGGCCGTGCCAGGCCGTGAAGATGGCCCCGCCCGGTACCGTCGAACCGCAGGCCAGACCAGGACAGACCAGACCAGGCCAGCCCACCAGGCCCGGCCCGGCCCAGCCCAACCCGCCCCGGCTACGGCGCCGGCGTATACGTGACGGTCGCGTCCGGGCACGCCTCGGCGAGGCGGGCGAGGGACTCCCGCTCGTCGATGTCCGCGGTGAGGCTCCAGCGCAGTTTCACGGCCGTCCACTCGACGATGTACCGGCACGTGGCCTTGGTGTTGGACGGCAGCCACTGGGCGGGGTCCTGGTCGGCCTTGCTGCGGTGCGCCGCGGCGGAGACGGCCACCAGGGCGCGCGGGTCCGCGAGGTCATTGGCGTAGGCCTCGCGGCGGGTGGCCGTCCACTGGGAGGCGCCCGAGTCCCAGGCCTCCGGCAGCGGCACCATGTGGTCGACGTCCATGGCCGCGGCCGAGGTCACCTGACGGGCGTCGTAATAGGACGACCAGGTGCCGCCCTTGAGCTTGCACCCCGGGTCGGTGGCCGGCGGTTCGACCGCCTCGGCGATCAGCACCTCGTTGCGGGTGTCGCACCCGTCGTCGGGATTGGCGCCGGCGTTCCAGTATCTGAAGCTGGTCCGCTCGTAGCCGTCCCGGGACTCGGCGGCCTGGGGCAGGGCGGCGACGGCTTGGTCCAGCGGCAGCGATTTCGCGGCGTGCGCGGGGCAGGACAGGGCGAAGGTGCAGGCGGTGCCGAGCAAGGCGGCAGCACAGGCTCGTGCCAGGGAAACGATCACGCCCAGCAGCATCGGCGACCAGCCCCGCCGGGCCGCTCGGACGCGCACGAAGATCACTCGGCGGTCGTATGCAGAAACGATGCCCCAGCTCCTGGGCGTCAGCCGTGGGTTGACGTCGGCGGCGGCCGGCGGGGGCGTCCACACGCTTCCATCCGCTCCCGCAGCCGTCTGACCACCACTGACGCGGCCCGGACCCCAACTCCCCGGTGGGATGGCCCGATCGTCGGCTAGATGCACCGTAGTAGGGCTCGTCCGGCCAAGTGATCTTTGAGCGGGCGGTGCGCTGCGGCTTCTCCGGGGCGCGGGACCACCGATTGACTGAGGCGGGTGCGCGCCCGGCAGTCCCTGCCGTACGCGGTCCCTGTCCGAGTCCTGAGGAGCAGTAATGGCGCAGATCACCGACCCGGCCCCGGTCGGCACGTTTCCCCGTCTGGGCTGGGTCGACGACCTGCTGAACCCCGCCCTCCGGTCGGCTGTGGCGGCACTGCCGGCGGCCGAGGGCCGGGTGGCGGGGTACCACCGCGGCTGGTGCGAGGCCGACGGCACCCCGATGGCGACGGCGTCCCGCACGGGCAAGTCGGTCCGCCCGGCCCTGGCCCTGCTCTCCGCCGCGGCGGTCGGCGGCGGCCCGGAACTCGCCGTACCGGGCGCGGTCGCCGTGGAGTTGGTGCACGACTTCACCCTGCTGCACGACGACGTCATCGACGGCGACGCCCTGCGCCGCCACCGGCCGGCCGCCTGGTCCGTGTTCGGCACCCCGGCGGCGGTGCTGACCGGCGACGCCCTGCTCGTCTCGGCGATGCGGGTGCTCGCGGACGTGGCCCAGGAACGCGCGGCCGAAGCCGTGAAGGAACTGGTCACGGCCCTGCTGGAGCTGGTCGAGGGGCAGAGCCGCGATGTGGCGTTCGAGAAGGCGCCGGAGGTGTCGGTGGCCCAGTACCTCGCCATGGCGGAGGGCAAGACCGGGTCGCTGATCGGGTGTTCGTGCGCCCTCGGCGGCATCCTGGCCGGAGCGGACGCCGAACGGGTCAGGGGGCTCCGGGAGTTCGGGCGGCGACTGGGCGTGGCCTTCCAGTGCGCCGACGACATCCTCGGCATCTGGGGCCGCACTTCCCGCAGCGGCAAGCCGGTCGGCGCGGACCTCGCGGCACGGAAGAAGTCGCTGCCCGTGGTGGCGGCCCTGAGCGGCGAGGGCGCGGCGGCCGACCGGCTGCGCACGCTGTACGCCGCCACGCACCCCCTCGACGAGCGGGACGTCGTCCTGGCGCGCGAGCTGGTCGAGGAGGCCGGTGGCCGCGAGGCCGCCGAGCAGGAGGCCCGCCGCCAGGTCTCGGCCGCGCTGCGGGCACTGTCGTGGGCGCGGCCCACCCCCGACGCCTACCGGCAACTGCGGGACATCGCCTGGGCGATGACCCACCGGGAGTCCTGACGCCGGTCCCCGCGCGTGCGGCCGAGGGCGACGACCCGCGGCCCTCCCACGTACGACCGAGAGCACCACAAGTACGACCGAGAGCACCACAAGTACGACCGATAGCACCACACCTACGGCCGAGAGCACCACAAGTACGGCCACCCCGGGCAGCCGGGGACAAAAGCCGTGACTTCGGTCCGGGTGGGCCGTTGTCTGTGCGGCGGCCCATGGCCGTGATCCACGTCCTGGCCGATGGCCACAGCCCACCGGCGCGGCCCCCGCCGCGCCGTGGCCGCTCCGAGCGGAACCGATCGTGACGAAACACAGTGGAGCCGTGCAGCAGACCGATACGAGCGCAGCGCTGCCGGGGGACCTGCCCGCCGTGGCCGCCTATGGAGTGCGGGTGGTCCGCGGCCGCCACACGGTCCTGCAGGACGTCAGTTTCACCGTCCCCCGGGGCTGCATCGTCGGCCTGCTCGGGCCGAGCGGCTGCGGGAAGACGACGCTGCTGCGGTCCGTGGTCGGCGTGCAGCAGACCACGGCGGGCCACGTCCAGGTCCTCGGCTACGCGGCCGGCGCCCCGCAGCTGCGGACCCGCGTCGGCTACGTCACCCAGGCACCCTCGGTCTACGCCGACCTGACGGTGCTGGAGAACCTGCGCTACTTCGCCGCCGCCCTCGGCATGCGGGGCTGGCGCCGGGAGGACGCGGTGGTCCGGGTGGTGAAGGAGGTCGACCTGGCCTCGTACGCGGACAAACTGGTCGCGCGGCTCTCGGGCGGCCAGTACTCGCGGGTGTCGCTTGCCGTGGCGCTGCTGAACAAGCCCGACCTGCTGGTGATGGACGAGCCGACCGTCGGCCTCGACCCCATGGTGCGCCGGGAGTTGTGGCTGGTGTTCCAGCGGCTGGCCGAGGAGGGCACGACGCTGCTGGTCTCCAGCCATGTCATGGACGAGGCCGACCGCTGCGACCGGCTGCTGCTGATGCGTTCCGGCCGGCTGCTGGCCGGTGCCGACCGGGAGACGCTGCTGGAGCACACCGGCTGCGACGACGTGGAAGAGGCGTTCATGCACCTGGTGCAGGCCGCGACCGAGGCGGAGGAACGCGCCCGGCGGCGGGCCGCACAGCAGAGCCTGCTGCCCGCGCTGCCCGGTCTCCTCGACCAGGGCGGCGCCCCTGAAGCGGAACGGGCCTACTTCGCCGCGGACACGGCGCGGTGAGCGGCATCGGGCTGGCCGAGCGGCTGCCGTTCTCGCCCACGATCACCGGCGCGACCGCGGTGCGGGTGCTCCAGCAGGTCTCCCGCGACAAGGGCAGCACCGCACTGCTGCTGGGCATCCCGTGCATGCTCATGGTGCTGCTGAAGCTGATGTTCCACGACTCGGAAGCCACGTTCGAGCGGGTCGGACCGCAGGTCTTCGGCATCTTCCCGGTCATCGTGATGTACCTGGTGGCGTCCGTGTCCACGCTGCGGGAACGCACCACCGGAACCGCCGAGCGGCTGCTGACGATGCCCGTGCGGCGGCTGGACATCGTGTTCGGCTACAGCCTCGCCTTCGCGTTCCTGGCGCTGCTGCAGGCGGTGCTCTCCACGCTGCTGTCCATCGGCCCGCTCGGCCTGGACATCAAGGGCCCCGCCTATCTGCTGATGGTCATCGCGATGCTCGGCGCCCTGCTGGGGCTGGCGCTGGGGCTGCTGGTGAGCGCCTTCGCGCGCAACGAGTTCCAGGCGGTGCAGTTCCTGCCCGCCGGGGTGCTGCCCCAGTTCCTGGTGTGCGGGCTGTTCGTGCCGCGCGACGAGATGCACGGCGCCCTGTCGGCCGTGGCCAAGGCCATGCCGATGACGTACGCCGTCCAGGCCGCCGGTGAGGCCGCCACGCACACCGGCGTCACCGGGGTGTTCGTCCGCGACGCGCTGCTCATCCTGGGCTGTGTGGTCCTGGTGCTCGTCGCCAGCGCGACCACGCTGAAGCGCTGACCGAGCCCGGCCGGCCGCGCACATGGCTGAGGGCCGCCCGGGGGCGGCCCTCGGCACGGTCGGTTTCCGCTAGTCCCGCACACCCCAGGAGAAGCCGCCCGAGACGGAGCCGTAGCGGGGGAACTCGAACGGGCCGAAGTTCAGCGGTCCGTCGTGGTGGCCGCCGTGACCCCCGCCGTGGCCGCCGCCGAACCCGTCCGGGCCGGGGTTGCCGATGGTGGTGGCCGCCGGCTGTGCCGAGGCGCCGGCGGCCGCCGTCCCGCCCGCGGTGAGAGCCAGCGCGGCGAGCGAAATGACAGCGATGCGGCGAACCCGCAGCGACATGAGAAACCTCCGAGGAAGAAAGGAAAGGGAAGAGCAGGAAAAGAGTGGACGAGCGGATCAAGCCTAGCCATCCGAGCGGCCCGGACCTCGCCGGGAAATGCCGTGTTCCCCCGAACGAACGGCTGGGCACAACAGCGGAAATAAATATCGGTACGGTGTGCCCTGCAATACGCAGGACGTAGAGAAAAGAAGAGAGAAAAAATGACCGGGATGCGCAGGGCGGCTCTCGCCCTGGGAAGCGCTCTCCTCGCCTGGGCCGGGCCGCCCGTACCGGCTCCGCCGCCGCACTACGAGGCTCCCCTGTGGCCCGCGCCCCGCCCCTTCCAAGCGCCTCCGGAGTCCCGTGACACCACCGGATACGCCCGCGGCGACGCGGCCGCCGAGGTCGCCGCCGCCGTCAACCGGCACCGGACCCGGGCCGGCTGCGGTCCCGTACGGCTGCGGGCCCCCCTCAACCGCGCCGCGCAGGCGCACAGCGCCGACATGGCCCGCAGGCAGCGCCTCACTCACACCGGGACCGACGGCAGTGGCCCGGCCGCCCGGATGCGGGCCGCCGGCTACCACCCCCGCCACACCGCCGAGACCATCGCCGCCGGCGTCGCCACGCCGCAGGCCGCCGTCCGCACGTGGATGGACAGCGCCCCGCACCGGGACATCATCCTCACCTGCCGTTACACCCACGCCGGGGTCGGCGTCGCGGACGGCGGCGGAGGTCCCTGGTGGACCCTGGACCTGGCCACCGGCCACTGAGGGCACGGGCCACTGAGGGCAGGGCTCAGACCAGGTCCTCGTCCCACCACCAGGCGACGCCGGGGGCGCCCTCCAGCGGACCGGGGCGGCTGTCGGACGGCTCCTCGGCCCAGGTCAGCGCGGCGTCCTCCATCGCGTCGGGCCAGTGCCCGAGGCTGAGGTAGCGGGGCACGCGCTGCCCCCACTCGTTGTTGCCGCGGATGCCGTACCGCAGCCCCTGCAGATACGTCGCGAGTTCCTGGCCGGCCGTCGGGCGGACGCGGTCGTGCAGGTGGAGGAACCGGAGCAGGACGCGGTCGCGCAGCCCGGTCGCCGCCTCCACCGCCTGCTGCAGCGAGAGGTCCCGCTCCTGCATCAGGACCGCGTAGATGTTCTGGTCGGCGTGCTCCCGGCTCAGCTCCTTGCGCAGGGAGTGCTGGTCGTTGTCGAGCGAGGCCACCATGATGGCCATCTCCGTCAGCGCGCGGACCACCGGCCGGTTCATGTCCCGGTCGGGCACCTCGGCGCCGTTCGCGATCTCCAGCATCGCCATGGTCGGCGATCCGCCCGCCGCCAGCGCCCGCATCGTCAGGTAGTCGTCCAGGCCCGGCATGCGGCCCAGCGCCTGGTTGCCGACCTGCCAGGCCACGCCCGACAGCCAGGCGCGGTGCGCGTGGGCGAACCGGCTGACCTGCGTGGGCGTGCCGAGCGACCGGAAGCGGCGCACGATGTCCTGCAGGGCGCCGATGTACCGGTCCTCGCCGGTCGCCGTCGCGCTCTCGCACACCCGTTGCACCCGGCAGGCCAGCTCGTTGAACTGCGCCGGACGCGCGCTGAGCGGCCCGCTGTCGCAGCGTGTGTCGTCGAATCCGAAACCCCAGTACACCCACAGGGCCGTCGCCAGCAGCCGGTCGTCGTCGGCGTCCGGGGCGAACCGCGCGTAGAAATCGGCGCTGTGCGTGGCGACGACCCAGGCCTTTTCCTCTTCGGTCGCGCACATTCCGCTGTTGCGGATCCACTCCTCGGCGCGTTTTTCGACCTGCCGGACGCGCGGATGAATGGCGGATTCCAGGGGGCAGAAAAGAGGCGGGAGTTCCACCTCGGACATACGAGATCCCATGGGAACGATCATCTGGGACCCCGTGTATGCGAAGCGACGGGAACACCCGCCCCCGACAAAAGACACACAGGCGGCCGAGATGACAAAAAGGAAAGGAAGCCAGGCCGCGCGCCTACTCGCTCGCGTGGGCGAGTTCGATGTCGTGGTCGTCCACGCCGGGGCCCGAGACTGTCACCGGCGCCGCCTGCGGCGGGTAACCGGTCGCGATGACCGTGTACGCGCCGGTGTCCAGGTCGGAGAAGGCGTACGCGCCGTCGAGACCGGTCCGGGTCGTGGCGACGACGTTGCCCGCCGCGTCCACCAGCGTCACCCGCGCGTCGCCCAGCGGGGCGCCCCCACCGTGCACCGTGCCCCGCACCTGCGAGCCGGAGCGCAGTTCGAGCTCGACCCGGGTGGTCCCGGCCCCGCCGATCTCGACGACCTGGGCCAGCGGCCGGTGCTTGGGGGAGCTGACCGCGAGAGTGACCGGGCCCGGCACCAGGTCGGTGACGGTGAACTCGCCCAGCACGTCGGTCCGTCCGGTGGCCAGCACCTCCCCGCGCACGTCCGTGACGATCACCACGGCCTCGGCGACCGGCGTCCCGCCCTCCGCGGATCGCACCACACCGGCGAGGCCGCTGGTACCGCTCAGCAGCACGTCGTACGCCACCGGCTCCCCGGCCACGACGATCGTGGAGGCCTGCGGCTGGTAGCCCTCCGAGGAGGCGATCAGCACGTAGGAGCCGGCGGCGGGAGCGTCCACGCCGTACGACCCGTCCGCCCGCGCGACCGACCGCCCGAGCTGCTTCCCGCCGAGCGAGATCAACGTCACCGCGGCCCCGCCGACCGGCACCCGCTCGGCCCCGAGGACACGGCCCTGGACGGGGATCCCGGCACTGCCGCCCCCGACGGCGGGCTCCCTGACAGCCGGCCCGTCGACAGTCGGCCCGTCAAGAGTCGGCTCGTCAACTGTCGGCCCGGAGGCACCCGGCCCGGAGGCACCCGGCTCGGGGACACCCGGCCCAGAGAGGCCCACCCCAGGAAGACCCGACCCGGAGACACCCCCTTCAGCGACCGCCGGTTCCGCGTCCACCGCGCGGCGGGCGTCCACCGCCTCCGACCCCGCCGGCGCCTCCACCCCCGCCTCCGCAACCCGCTGCCGCGGAATGAACGAGGCGACCAGGAAGGCGAGCAGCGCCGCTCCGGCCCCGATGGCCAGGACGACCTTGAAGCCGTTCTCGGACGGCAGGGCGGCCGGCCCGAAGGCCGTCGTCATCTGCGCCAGGATCACCCCGGCCACCGCGCTGGCCGTCGACGTGCCGATGGACCGCATCAGCGTGTTGAGACTGTTCGCCGCGCCCGTCTCCGAGGCCGGCACGGCGCTCATGATGAGCGCGGGCATGGAACCGTAGGTGAAACCGATGCCGGCGCCGATGACGCAGGTGACGAGCACGAAGTGCCACAGCTCGGACATGAGCACGATGTTCAGCCCGTACCCGGCGGCCACGATCAGCGCGCCCACCATGAGCGTGATCTTCGGGCCCTTCGCCTTGGACAGGGCGGCGGACACGGGCGCCGTGGCCATCATGACCAGGCCGGACGGGGCCATCGTCAGCCCCGCGACGAGCAGCGACTTCCCGAGCCCGTAGCCGGTCGCCTCAGGCAACTGCAGGAGCTGCGGAATGACCAGGGACATCGCGAACATCGCGAACCCGACGGCGATCGAGGCGAGGTTGGTGACCAGCACCTGACGGCGGGCGGTGGTCCGCAGGTCGACCAGCGGCTGCGGGGCGCGCAGCTCCCACCAACCCCACACGAGCAGCACGACGACGGCCGCCGCGAACAGCCCGAGGGTGGTGCCGCTGCTCCAGCCCCAGTCGGCGCCCTTGGAGATGGCCAGCAGCAGGGACACCAGCCCGGCCGCCATGCCGATACCGCCGACGAGGTCGAAGCGCCCGCCGGTGCGCACCCGGGACTCCGGCACGATGGCCGGCACCAGCACCAGCGCGACGGCACCCAGTCCGGCCGAGGCCCAGAACAGGGCGTGCCAGTCGAAGTGGTCCGCGATCAGCGCGGCGGCGGGCAGGCCGAGGGCGCCGCCGACCCCGAGGGAGGCGCTCATCAGCGCGGTCGCCGAGCCGAGCCGTTCGGCGGGCAGCTCGTCGCGCATGATGCTGATGCCGAGCGGGATCACGCCGGAGGCGAGGCCCTGCAGCGCCCGTCCGACGATCATCGGGGCGAGGGAGTCGCTGAGGGCGGCGGTCACCGACCCGGCCACCAGCATGACGAGGCTGATCAGCAGCATGCGGCGTTTGCCGTACATGTCGCCGAGCCGGCCCGTCACCGGCGTGGCGACGGCGGCGGCGAGCAGGGTGGCGGTGACGGCCCATGCGGTGTCCGAGGCCGGGGCGTTCAGCAGCCGGGGGAGTTCCGGGACGATCGGGATGACCAGGGTCTGCATCAGCGAGACCACGATCCCGCCGAAGGCCAGGACCGCGACGACGGCGTTCGCCCGTGGCGCGGCGGGCGTCCCTCCGTCGGCGGGGCGGGGAAGGGCGTGGGACACGGCCGGGCCTCCGTAGGGGCGTCAGGGACAGCGCGACCCGACCAAGCTAAGCCAATTGATTGACTTAAGCAACATGATGCGGACGGGGGCGCGGCGAGAACCGCGGAGGCTGGAACCGCGGAGGCTGGAACCGCGGAGGCGCTCACGGTGGAGGGGCATGCCCGGGCCGCCGGCGCGGCACACTGGCCCCATGTCCTCCCGCCGCAGAACCTGCCCCGAGTGCCGCCGCGAGATCGCCGTCGTCGCCGGGCGGTACGCGCGCCACGACCCGCCCGGCGCCCGCGAGCACGGCGAACTCACCTCGTGCCCGGGCTCCCGCCGCCAGGCCCGCCCCGGCCCGGAACAACCGTCCCTGGACGGCTACGCGGTGCCGGAGTTCCCGGGCCAACTGCCCCTGTTCTGAACGTCGCGGCGGCGGCCGGAGCCGGGGCCCGCCGCCAACCGCCGTGCCGGAGGGCTCAGTTCCCCGCCACCGACTTCACCGCCACCGACACCGGCGCGGAGCCGCTGATCAGTTCCAGGGTGAGCCCGGCCGTCGCGGGGGTGTCCACCAACTCGGCCAGGACGGCGGCCACGTCCTCGCGCGGGACCGGCCCCCGGCCCGTGTGCGCCTCCAGGCGGACCAGGCCGGTGCCGGCGTCGTCGGTGAGCCGGCCGGGGCGCAGGATCGTCCAGTCCAGGGCGTCCAGACCGCGTACGTACGCGTCCGCCTCACCCTTGGCGCGCAGGTACGCGTCGAAGATCTCGTCGCCCTCGTGCAGCGGGTCGGCGGCCATGGACGACACGATCAGGAAGCGCCGCACGCCCGCCTTCACCGCCGCGTCCGCGAAGAGGACCGCCGCGGCCTTGTCCACCGTGTCCTTGCGGGCCGCCCCGCTGCCCGGGCCCGCGCCCGCCGCGAAGACCGCCGCGTCGGCACCCCGCAGCCGCTCCGCGACCTCGTCCACCGACGCCGACTCCAGGTCGAGCACGACCGGTTCGGCACCGGCCTGCCGCAGATCGTCGGCCTGCTCGGCCTTGCGGATGATCCCCGCTACCTCGTCCCCGCGTGCGGCGAGCAACCGCTCCAGCCGCAACGCGATCTGACCATGACCACCAGCGATGACAATGCGCATGCCTTCGACCGTACGCCCGGACGGCCCCGACCGCCGCACGACTTGAGCCACACCGCCCCGGCCCCTACGACACCTCGCCCCGCCCCTGACGCGGCAGCCCCAGCTCCACCGAGGCCGCCGAACTGCAGTACTCGCGCACCGCGCTGGTCCGCGCCACCACGCGCCCCCGGTGCACGACCACCCTGCTGTACGCCAGCGAGAGCGCCCCCGCCAGCCGGTCCCCGCGCACCGCGAGCAGCTCGGCCGGGAACCCCGCCTCCACCCGCACCTCGGGCAACCCCAGCACCGCCCGCGCGGAGGAGCTCACCGTGTCGTACGCCTCCTCGGGCGCCAGCCCGTAGCGCGAGGCCAGCAGGAACGCCGCCTCCAGCGGGTCCCCGCGCCCCACCGGGTTCGACACGTCCCGAAGCGCCCCGCTCCCGGCGGCCACCCGCACCCCGGCCGCGCGCAGCAGCCGCACCGGAGCCGCCCCCCGCCGGTCGACGCCGCCGCAACCGCCCTGCGGCAGGCACACCACCGCCACTCCGGCCGCCGCGAGCTGGTCGGCCGTCCGCGAGGCCACCTCCGAAGGGAGCCGGCCGAGGTCACCGCACGGGCTGAGCGTCACCCCGGGACGCAGTCCGCCCGCCATGGCCGCGAGCCGGGCCAGCCGCGCCGGATCACCGGCGTCCGTGTGCAGGTCGACGGGGCAGCCGTGCTCGGAGGCCACCTCCAGGACCGCCTCCACGTACCCCGCCGGATCCGGGTCGAGGTCGGGCCGGCCGCCCACCACCGAGGCGCCCATCTTCACGGCGTCCCGCAGCACCGCCAGCCCGTCCGCCCCGGCCACCCCGGTCAGCACCCGGGGCATCGCCACCGTCGTCAGCTCCGCGAGCCCCCGCAGCGCCCGCCGCGCCTGCAGCACCGCCGCCAGCGCGCCCAGCCCCTGGACGTCCCCCACGCGCACGTGCGCCCGCACCGCCGTCGCCCCGTGCCCGAGCTGGAGCAGCGCGGCCTCGGTCGCCCGGCGCTGGACGTCCTGCGGCTCGTACGAGACCGGGCCCCCGGCGTCGGCCGACAGGGCCGTGTCGGCGTGCGCGTGCGGCTCGGCCGGGGCCGGCAGCAGCAGATAGCCGCTGAGGTCCACCCGCGCCCCGCACGCGCGCGTGCCGCCCGCCGCCAGGCTCCCGGCCGTGCCGACGGCCTCGATGCGCCCACCGCCCAGCCGCACGTCCACCGTCCGGCCGTCGGTGAGCCGCGCCCCGCACAGCAGCAGCGAGGACGCGTCGGCCGCCCCCGGTGAGGACGACGGGGGCGGTGGTGGCTGCGGCTGGCTGTCGGGCATCGCGCTCCAGGGGCTCGGGCTGCGCACGCGAGGACGCATGATCACTCAGAGTGAGTCGAGCCTAGGACGGCCTCCCGCCCGTCGCGGGGAGGAGCGCAATAGTCGTACCGGCGTGGTCCGCCGTGCGGAGCGGGAGGCACGCGTGGGACGGCGCGGGACGGCTGGGAGAACGGTCCGGGCGCGCGGAGCGGGTGCCTCGAAACGGATTTGGGTGAACGGCGGCGGACCGTGTAATGTCTTCATCGCTCGCCCCAATAGCTCAGTCGGCAGAGCGTCTCCATGGTAAGGAGAAGGTCAACGGTTCGATTCCGTTTTGGGGCTCTGGTGTGACTGGCTCCCGTCGCAAGACGGGGTCCGGACCACATCAAAGCGGTGTAGCTCAGTCGGTAGAGCAAGCGGCTCATAATCGCTGTGTCACCGGTTCAAGTCCGGTCACCGCTACTCTCAGTAGCCGATTGCGGGGTCGGTCCTTCGATCGGCTACTCTTCTTGCGTTAATCAGAATCAATCCGTTCGTCAAGGAGCACTCACGTGGCTGCCACCGACGTCCGCCCGAAGATCACGCTGGCCTGCGTGGAGTGCAAGGAGCGGAACTACATCACCAAGAAGAACCGGCGTAACAACCCGGACCGTCTTGAGATGAAGAAGCACTGCCCGCGTTGCAACGCGCACACCGCGCACCGCGAGACGCGATAAAACAGGCTCGTACGCGAGGCCGCTCCCGAGTGATCGGGGGCGGCCTCGCGTCGTTGAATGACCCGTACCGTTCAGTAGCGCAACCAGGAGGTGCCGGGCCATGGCGCTCGACCAGTCCTTCGTGGGGCGGACGTACCCGCCCACCGAGCCGTACGAGGTGGGCCGGGAGAAGATCCGTGAGTTCGCCGAGGCGGTCGGGGACGCCAACCCGGCGTACACGGACGCTGAGGCCGCCAAGGCGCTCGGTCACCCGGACGTCATCGCCCCGCCGACCTTCGTGTTCTCGATCACCTTCAAGGCGGCCGGCCAGGTCGTCCAGGACCCCCGGCTCGGCCTGGACTACAGCCGCGTGGTGCACGGCGACCAGAAGTTCGCCTACCGCCGCCCCGTCCGCGCCGGCGACCGGCTCACGGTCACCTCGACCATCGAGGCCATCAAGTCCCTCGCGGGCAACGACATCCTGGACATCCGCGGCGAGGTCCACGACGAGGCCGGCAAGCACGTCGTGACCGCCTGGACCAAGCTCGTGGCCCGCGCGGCCGAGGAGGCGTGAGCGATCCCATGACGGCGAAGATCTCCTACTCCGACGTCGAGGTCGGCACCGAACTCCCCGCGCAGACCTTCCCCGTGACCCGCGCCACCCTCGTCCGGTACGCGGGCGCCTCCGGCGACTTCAACCCGATCCACTGGAACGAGAAGTTCGCCAAGGAGGTCGGCCTGCCGGACGTCATCGCGCACGGCATGTTCACCATGGCCGAGGCGATCCGCGTGGTCACCGACTGGGCCGGCGACCCGGGTTCCGTCGTCGAGTACGGCGTCCGGTTCACCAAGCCGGTCGTCGTGCCGAACGACGACAAGGGCGCCGAGATCGAGGTCAGCGGCAAGGTCGCGGCCAAGCTCGACGACAACACGGTCCGCGTGGACCTGACGGCGACCAGCGCCGGGCAGAAGGTGCTGGGCATGTCGCGGGCGGTCGTACGGCTGGCCTGAGCCGGCGAGAGACAAGGGCCAGGGGCGTCCTCCCGGGGGAGGACGCCCTTTGTCATGGCATCCGGCGGTACCGCTTGACTTAGTTAGTGATTGAGTACTAACTTACCGGCATGCCCAGGATGAGTGCGGAGGAGCGACGCGAGAGCGTCATCCGGGCCGCGACGACCGAGTTCGCCCGCGGCGGCTACCACGGCACGTCGACCGAGGCGATCGCCCGGCGCGTCGGGGTCTCGCAGCCGTACCTGTTCCGGCTCTTCCCGGGCAAGAAGGCGATGTTCCTGGCGGCGGCGGAGCGCTGCGTGGAGGACACCATCCGCACGTTCGCGGAGGCCGCCGAGGGTCTCGAAGGCGAAGAGGCCCTGCACGCCATGGGCAACGCCTACACCAAGGTCATCGAGGAGCGGCCCGAGCGGCTCCTGATGCAGATGCAGATGTACGTCGCCGTGAAGGCCGCCGAGGAAGAGGGCGACCACGAGTTCGGCGAATCGGTACGGGCCGGCTGGATGCGGCTGTGGGACACCGTCCATCTGCCGCTCGGGGCCGACGCCGCCGAGACGACGCAGTTCATGGCGTACGGGATGCTCATCAACTGCCTGGTCGCCATGGGATTCCCGCCCGAGCACCGCGTCTGGGAGGGCATGTACCCCTCGGCGCGCGCCAAGGGGCTGCAGCACTGACCTGTGAAGGTGCCTGCGCTGCGCCTTTCGATGTCCGCGAAGGTTAGTAATCAATAACTAATCGATCATCGCAGAGACACCACACACTCCTGGGGGAGCGATGTCACAGCAGACCGCACACCGCGGAGGAGCCGTCTGGGCCCTCGTGATCACCAGCGTCGCCGGGTTCATGGCGGCCCTGGACAACCTCGTCGTCACCACCGCCCTGCCCTCCATCCGCGAGGACCTCGGCGGGGCGCTGCACGACCTGGAGTGGACCGTGAGCGCCTACACGCTCACCTTCGCCGTCCTGCTGATGTTCGGCGCGGCCCTCGGCGACCGCTTCGGCCGCCGCCGGCTCTTCCTCGCCGGGCTCACCGTCTTCACCGGGGCGTCCGCGGCGGCGGCCCTGGCACCCGGCATCGACTCGCTGATCGCCGCCCGCGCCGTCCAGGGCGCCGGAGCCGCGGTGATGATGCCGCTGACGCTCACCCTGCTGACCGCGGCCGTGCCCGCCGCCAAACGGGGCATGGCGTACGGCATCTGGGGAGCCGTCAACGGACTCGCGGTCGCCTCCGGACCCCTGGTCGGCGGCACCCTCACCGAACACATCTCCTGGCAGTGGATCTTCTGGCTGAACGTCCCGCTCGGCCTGGCCCTGCTGCCGCTGGCCCGCCTCCGCCTCGCCGAGTCCCACGGCACCGGAGCCCCGCTCGACCTCCCCGGCACCCTCCTCGCCAGCGGCGGCCTGTTCGGCATCGTCTACGGCCTGGTCCGCGGCCCCGTCGACGGCTGGACCGGCGGCCTGGTCCTCACGGGCCTGTTCGCGGGCACGGCGCTGCTCACCGGCTTCGTCCTCTACAGCACCCGCGCCAAGAACCCCATGCTGCCGATGCGGCTGTTCCGCTCCCGGGCGTTCGCCGGCATCAACGCGGCGAGCCTGCTGATGTTCCTCGGCATGTTCGGCTCGATCTTCCTGCTCAGCCAGTACATGCAGGGCGTCCTCGGCTACTCGCCCACCGAGGCGGGCCTGAGGATGCTGCCCTGGACCGGCATGCCGATGCTCGTCGCCCCGATCGCCGGCATCCTGGCCGACCGCGTCGGCGGCCGCCCGGTCGTCGCCGCCGGCCTCTTCCTCCAGGCCCTGGGCCTCGGCTACATGGCGGTCGTGGCCACGGCGGACGCCTCCTACGCCGCCCAGCTGCCCGCCCTGATCATCAGCGGCATCGGCATGGCCCTGTTCTTCGCCCCCGCCTCCCACCTGGTCATGTCCAGCGTCCGGCCCCAGGAGCAGGGCATCGCCTCCGGGGCCAACAACGCCCTGCGCGAGGTCGGGGGAGCGCTCGGCATCGCCGTCATGGCGTCGATCTTCGCGGCCCAGGGCGGCTACGAGACCGGCCAGACCTTCGTCGACGGCATGCGGCCCGCCCTGGTGACGGGCTCCGCGGTGGTCGCCCTCGCGGGCGTCGCGGCCCTGCTGATACCGACCCGCCGCCGCACGGAACGGCAGCCGGCCCCGGGGGAACCGGCACCCGTACTGGAGACGGCGGCCCGCTGACCTCCGGGCAGGCGCTCCGGCGCCTGCCGCCGAAGCCACGCGCGCGTGCGGCCCGGTTCCCCGCGAACGGGGCCGCACGCACGCGTGCCCGGCGCCGTCAGTGCCGTCTCGTACTCTTGAGCCCGTGCAGGAACTCCACGACGCCCCCCTCGCCCCGCTGACCACCTTCCGGCTGGGCGGTCCCGCGACCCGGCTGATCACCGCGACGACCGACGACGAGGTGATCGCCGTCGTCCGCGAAGCCGACGAGGCGGGCACCCCGCTGCTGCTCATCGGCGGCGGCTCGAACGTGGTCATCGGCGACAAGGGCTTCGACGGCACGGCCCTCGTCATCGCCACGCAGGGCTTCTCCCTCGACGGCACGAAGCTCGAGCTCGCGGCCGGAGAGGTGTGGACCGACGCCGTCGCCCGCACGGTCGAGGCGGGCCTGGCCGGCATCGAGTGCCTGGCCGGCATCCCCGGCTCGGCGGGCGCGACGCCCATCCAGAACGTCGGGGCGTACGGCCAGGAGGTCTCCTCGACGATCACGGAGGTCGTCGCGTACGACCGCCGCACGGGCGAGACGGTCACCCTGGCCAACGAGGACTGCGCCTTCTCCTACCGCCACAGCCGCTTCAAGTCCGACCCCGAGCGGTACGTGGTGCTGCGCGTCCGTTTCGCCCTGGAGGACGCCGGCGGCCTCTCCGCGCCCCTGCGGTACGCCGAGACGGCTCGCGCCCTCGGTGTGGAGGCGGGCGACCGCGTCCCGCTCGCGCAGGCCCGTGACACGGTGCTCAAGCTGCGCGCCGGCAAGGGCATGGTCCTGGACCCCGAGGACCACGACACATGGTCGGCCGGGTCGTTCTTCACCAACCCGATCCTCACGGACGCGGACTTCGCGGTGTTCCGCGCGCGCGTGCGCGAGCGGCTGGGCGAGGGAGCGGAGCCTCCCGCGTACCCCGCCGGTGAGGGGCACACCAAGACCTCCGCGGCCTGGCTGATCGACAAGGCGGGCTTCACGAAGGGCTACGGCGACGGTCCGGCGCGCATCTCCACGAAGCACACGCTGGCCCTGACGAACCGGGGGAGCGCGACGACGGAGGACCTCCTCGCCCTGGCCCGTGAGGTCGTGGCCGGGGTCCGCGACGCGTTCGGGATCACCCTGGTGAACGAGCCGGTGACGGTCGGCGTCAGCCTGTAGGCGCCACCAGCCGGGCGCACCCGCCCCCGCCCCCGCACCCGCCCCCGTGCGCAAGGGGACGTGCCCGGGGGCCGGGCGCTACGACACCAGCCACTCGTCCACGCCCGCCAGCAGCTTCGCCTTCACGTCCTCCGGCGCCGCCGACCCCCGGACCGACTGCCGCGCCAGCTCCGCCAGCTCCGTGTCCGTGAAGCCGTGGTGCAGCCGCGCGATCTCGTACTGCGCGGCCAGCCGCGACCCGAACAGCAACGGGTCGTCCGCGCCCAGCGCCAACGGCACACCCGCCTCGAACAGCGTCCGCAGCGGCACGTCCTCCGGCTTCTCGTACACCCCCAGCGCCACGTTCGACGCCGGACACACCTCGCACGTCACCTGCCGGTCCGCCAGCCGCTTCATCAGCCGTGGGTCCTCCGCCGCCCGCACGCCGTGCCCCACCCGGTTCGCACCCAGGTCGTCCAGGCAGTCCCGCACCGACGACGGCCCCGCCAGCTCACCCCCGTGCGGCGCCGACAGCAGCCCGGCCTCGCGCGCGATCCCGAACGCCCGGTCGAAGTCCCGGGCCATGCCCCGCCGCTCGTCGTTCGACAGGCCGAAGCCGACGACGCCCCGGTCCGCGTACCGCACCGCCAGCCGCGCCAGCGTCCGCGCGTCCAGCGGGTGCTTCATCCGGTTCGCCGCGACCAGGACCCGCATCCCGAGCCCCGTCTCGCGCGACGTCGTCTCCACCGCGTCGAGGATGACCTCCAGCGCCGGGATCAGACCCCCCAGCCGAGGCGCGTACGACGTCGGGTCGACCTGGATCTCCAGCCACCCCGACCCGTCCCGCACGTCCTCCTCCGCGGCCTCCCGCACCAGCCGCTGGATGTCCTCCGGCTCCCGCAGGCACGAGCGCGCCGCGTCGTAGAGCCGCTGGAAGCGGAACCAGCCCCGCTCGTCCGTCGCCCGCAGTCTCGGCGGCTCCCCGCCGACCAGCGCGTCCGTCAGCGCGTCGGGCAGTCGCACCCCGTACTTGTCGGCCAGTTCCAGCACGGTCGAGGGCCGCATCGACCCGGTGAAGTGCAGGTGCAGATGGGCTTTCGGCAGCTCAGAGACATCACGTACACGCTCCATCCCAGGATCCTGCCGTACGTCTCAGCCGTCCCGGTAGCGGTTTCCCCTTTAGTGGTCTTGCTCGCACAAACAAATGGGGCACATACCGGATTCGGTATGTGCCCCAGGGCCGAGGGCCGGCGAAGCGGACGTCAGTCCCGCGCCTCCGCCAGCAGCTTCTGGATCCGGCTCACGCCCTCGACGAGGTCCTCGTCGCCCAGCGCGTACGACAGCCGCAGGTACCCGGGCGTACCGAACGCCTCACCCGGCACCACCGCGACCTCGGCCTCCTCCAGGATCAGCGCGGCCAGCTCGACCGTGTCCTTGGGCCGCTTGCCCCGGATCTCCTTGCCGACCAGCGCCTTCACCGACGGGTACGCGTAGAACGCGCCCTCCGGCTCCGGGCAGACCACGCCGTCGATCTCGTTCAGCATCCGCACGATGGTCTTGCGGCGCCGGTCGAAGGCCTCGCGCATCTTCGCCACGGCCTCCAGGTCACCGGAGACGGCGGCCAGCGCCGCGGCCTGGGCGACGTTGGAGACGTTGGACGTGGCGTGCGACTGGAGGTTCGTCGCGGCCTTGACCACGTCCTTCGGGCCGATGATCCACCCCACGCGCCAGCCGGTCATCGCGTACGTCTTCGCGACACCGTTGACCACGACGCACTTGTCGCGCAGCTCGGGCAGCACCGCCGGCAGCGACACCGCGGAGGCGCCGCCGTAGACCAGGTGCTCGTAGATCTCGTCGGTCATCACCCACAGACCGTGCTCGACGGCCCAGCGGCCGATCGCCTCGGTCTCCTGCTCGCTGTAGACCGCGCCGGTGGGGTTCGACGGCGAGACGAAGAGCACGACCTTCGTCTTCTCCGTACGGGCCGCCTCCAGCTGCTCGACGGTCACGCGGTAGCCGGTCGTCTCGTCGGCGACGACCTCCACCGGGACACCCCCGGCCAGCCGGATCGACTCCGGGTACGTCGTCCAGTACGGCGCGGGCACGATGACCTCGTCGCCCGGGTCGAGGATCGCGGCGAAGGCCTCGTAGATGGCCTGCTTGCCACCGTTGGTGACGAGGATCTGCGACGCGTCGACCTCGTAGCCCGAGTCGCGCAGCGTCTTCGCGGCGATCGCGGCCTTCAGCTCGGGGAGGCCGCCGGCCGGCGTGTAGCGGTGGAACTTCGGGTTCGAGCAGGCCTCGATGGCCGCCTGGACGATGTAGTCCGGAGTCGGGAAGTCGGGCTCACCGGCGCCGAAGCCGATCACCGGCCGCCCGGCGGCCTTGAGGGCCTTGGCCTTGGCGTCCACGGCGAGGGTGGCGGACTCGGAGATCGCGCCGACTCGGGCGGAGACCCGGCGCTCGGTGGGAGGGGTTGCAGCGCTCATGGGCCCCATCGTTTCAGACAGGAAACGCGCGCGGCACGGGGGTTTCACAGACTGAACAACGCCGGGCAAACCCCTGAACAACAGTCCGGATCGCCCCCACGGCCAGGGCGATCTTCAGTCGATATCCCGGCAGCCGGGGCCCTCTCCCCAGGCGATCTTCCGCCAACGAGCCCCTGCCGCGGCCCTTTCTGTTCGACGACCGGCCGCAGACCACGTACACTCTCACCTCGTTGGCCTCCCGCAGGCCGCGCCCGTTCGGTGCACACCAAGCATCCGGACGGATGCGGTACGTTGGGGGACACACAAAGGGTCGTAGCTCAATTGGTAGAGCACTGGTCTCCAAAACCAGCGGTTGGGGGTTCAAGTCCCTCCGGCCCTGCTACACACACCTTCGCCAGGATGTGTGCGCATGTACGTACAGCAATGCACCGCCGTGCGGCTCAGACCGGGCGCGGCACGGCCACGACCCGGAATCAGGTGAGGACGAGTGACGGACGCCGTGGGCTCCATCGACATGCCTGATGCCCAGGACGAGGCGCCGGAGTCCAAGAAGACCCGCAAGGGCGGCAAGCGCGGCAAGAAGGGCCCGCTGAAGCGGCTTGCCCTCTTCTACCGCCAGATCGTCGCGGAGCTGCGCAAGGTCGTCTGGCCGACCCGCAACCAGCTCACGACGTACACGACCGTGGTGATCATCTTTGTCGTCATCATGATCGGCCTGGTCACCGTGATTGACTATGGGCTCAGCAACGCCGCCAAGTACGTGTTCGGCTGAGTCGCCAGCGAAGAGCGCCGAGGTACCCGGCGCTCCTTTCGCATGTTCCACCCCTATGTATCCAGGAAGAAGCAGCCACCGTGTCTGACCCGAACGTGAACGACGCCATCGAGCCGGTCGAGTCCGTCGAGGACGAGCTCGACATCGTCGAGGGCGCGGACAGCGAGGACACCGAGGCCTCCGCCGAGGTCGAGGCTGCCGACGCCGTCGCGGACGACGCCGCCGAAGCGGAGACCGAGGCCGGCGAAGAGGCCGCGGACGAGCCCGAGGAAGAGGTCGAGGACGACCGCGACCCGATCGAGAAGCTCCGCGAGGAACTCCGCGTCCTGCCCGGCGAGTGGTACGTCATCCACACCTACGCCGGCTACGAGAACCGCGTGAAGACCAACCTGGAGCAGCGCGCCGTCTCGCTGAACGTCGAGGACTACATCTTCCAGGCCGAGGTGCCGCAGGAAGAGGTCGTCCAGATCAAGAACGGCGACCGCAAGACGATCAAGCAGAACAAGCTCCCGGGCTACGTCCTCGTCCGCATGGACCTGACGAACGAGTCCTGGGGTGTCGTCCGCAACACCCCCGGCGTCACCGGCTTCGTGGGCAACGCCTACGACCCGTACCCGCTGACCCTGGACGAGATCGTCAAGATGCTCGCCCCGGAGGCCGAGGAGAAGGCCGCCCGCGAGGCCGCCGAGGCCGAGGGCAAGCCGGCTCCGCAGCGCAAGGTCGAGGTCCAGGTGCTGGACTTCGAGGTCGGCGACTCGGTCACCGTCACCGACGGCCCGTTCGCCACGCTGCAGGCGACCATCAACGAGATCAACCCCGACTCGAAGAAGGTCAAGGGCCTCGTCGAGATCTTCGGCCGCGAGACGCCGGTCGAGCTCTCCTTCGACCAGATCCAGAAGAACTAGGTCAACGATCATCCGAAAGAGCCCCTGACCAGCGGTTTCCCGTTGGGCAGGGGCTCTCTCGCGTCCAGGGGGCCGTCACTGGGCCGTGGGTCGCCTCCGGGCCTTGCGATAGACCGCGTCTACGGCCTTCCGGGTCCGGGTCTCGCTGGTCGGCATCAGGTGGGTGTACGTCCGCAGGGTGAACCCGGCATCGCTGTGTCCCAGGTAGGTGCTCACGGCCTTGACGCTCTCGCCCGAGTCCAGGAGGACCGAGGCGTAGAAGTGCCGCAAGGCATGCATGCCGTCTTCGCGGGATTCCTTGTACCGCTCGCCCACGCCGGGCACTGGGATGACGCCAGCGGAAGCCAGGGCAGGCTTCCAAGCGTGGGTGTTGAAGTCGTTCCGGCGGAGCGCCCCTCCCTCCTGGGTGGAGAAGTAGAGGAGCCTGGTCACCGGCGGCCCGTCCGAGCGCAGCCACGGCAAGGTCACCTCGACCGGCGGGAAGGCCGTCATGTGCGTGGCGAGGACAGACGCCACCGAGTCGGGGAGAGGTACGTCACGCAGCTTGTTGTTCTTGGGCGGCGCGAAGATCAGGTGACCGTTCACCAGCTTCACCTGGTGTGTGACATGCAGCACTCCGGACAGCGGGTCCACGTCATCCACGGCGAGCCCGAAGATCTCACCCTGTCGGAGGCCGCAGCCCGCACCCACGTCGACCATGGCCCGGAGCCGATCAGGCATCCCCTCCCGGACCGCGAAGACCCGCTCAGGCGACCAGGGCGTGACTCGTCCGGGGGACGGCTTGGGCGGCCGGACCGAACCAGCACGGCACGGGTTGCGCGCCAGGTAGCCGTCATCTACGGCGGCCGACAGCACAGCCGAGACGTTCCCAAAGATCACCCGCCGATACGAGCTTGCCGCCCCGGTGTCCTCCAGGAGCCGAGCCCAGGAGCGGATGTGCGACGGCTGGAAGGACGCCAGCGGCCGACTGCCCAGGTACGGGAAAGCGTGGAGCCGTAGCCGACTCTCGACCGCCACACGGGTAGCCGGGTCGGTCGTTTGTGACGCCAGCCAGTCTTCGGCGTACTTCCTGAACGTGATCTTCCCGGCGGTCGGGTCGATGTAGTGGCCGCGCGACATGTCGGCCTCGATGTTGGCCAACCAGCGCTCGGCCTCACGCTTCTTTCGGTCCGGGAAGCTCTTGGACTTCTCGGTACCGTCCGGCGCGACGTAGCGAGCCCGATAGCGGAGACCAAGCCCGTACCGGTCTGTCTTGACCTTGGAAGTCTTGCCGTCCGGCCGCGTCTCGGTCTTGTACCAGCGGTCTTGAACGTGTCCGGCCATCAGGCTGCCTCTTCCATCTGGGACTCGACCCAGACGCGGACGTCCTCGGGGTCGAAGCGGAGATGCCGGCCGACGCGGAAGCCGCGCGGTCCGGTGTGCTTGCGGCGCCACTGGTAGACGGTCTCGACGGGGACGCCGAGAAGGTCGGCCAGGTCTACCGGGGTCAGGTAGCGGTCGGGTAGCGAGCGCTTCATGCCCACACCTCCATGTCGTCCATGTCGTGCAGGTCAGCGAGTGCTTCGCGTGCCGTCTCGCGGTTCAGGTGGATGTCTTTTGCGATCGATGCGGCCAGCCAGGACTCACCCGGCGTGTGGCCTTGTCCGGCGTAGGTCCAGTGGGCGAGCACGAGCGTGGAGCCCTCCGTGTCGTCGAGGTCCTCGGAGAGCCCGCGTTCGCGGCGTTCTTGGCGGGCGCGGTAGTCGGCGCGCACCTGGCGTAGGGCGCTGAGGGTGGTGGAGTATCGGCGGGACTTGGTGGAGAAGTGACCTCGGAAGCCGAGCATGTGAGCCCAGCGGGCGAGCATCCGTTCCGGGTAGGCGTCGTCGAGGTCCCAGCACGCTTCGATCAGTCGTCGCGTGTGTGCGGGCAGGGCCAGCTTGTCGAGTTCGGCCAGTTCCCCGATCCGGCGGTCCACGGTGCCGGTGGTCTCGGCCGCCTTGGTGGCGTACTTGGCCACGTACGAGGCCACCGCCTGTTCCGTCAGCTCCTCATGTCCGAGGGCGCCGATCGGCTGAACGTCGACCTGCGAGCCCCACCGCAGCGTGCGGGCAGGGAAGTCGCCGGAGGCGGGCACCGGCACAGAGACCCGTGCGGCAGCCGCCCTGATCGCGTCGTCCAGGAGCGCGACCGTTGCCCATGCGGGCGGGGACGTGTCCGGCCCGTCGGGACCGTCGAGGCGCACCACGGCGTGGAAGTGCACGGAGCCGCGCTTTTGGAACTCGGCGACCTTGCCGAAGGAGACCCGGCATACCTCCCTCAGGGCCGCTTGGGTCAGGCCCGCACGAGCGGCGATCTCCCTGCGGAGGTAGATCGTGAAGCGGCGCCACAGGTCCCCGGCGTGGTTGTTCCACAGCACTGCCCCGGCGTAGTCGTACCGTCCGGGATCGAGTGCCGTGCCGAGCGCCGGGTCATCGTCGGCGTGGGAGCTCCCGCAGCGGCAGCGGCCGGAGTCGGGCCGGTTGTGCACGGGCCCGAACGACGGGGCGGTGAGGGTGGCGAACACCCGGGGGTGATCCCGCACGACCGGAGACACGCCCTTGTTCACGTCGCCGGTGATTCCGGCGCGGATCAGGTGGTAGGTGTCTCCGGCGTAGGTCCAGGCGCAGGCCGGGCAGCGAGAGGCACGGCGGTTGCCGCAGGCGACCCGGAGCATGCCGCCCGGCTCGTGCTCGGTGCTGTAGGAGTACAGGACGTCCCCGGTCTTCGCGTCCCGGGTGACGGTCTGGCCCATGAGGCGGATCGGGTTGGCGCAGCCGCCCGTGCGCTTGATCTGCTCTTGCCACCGGTCGAAGCCCGGTGAGTTGGCCACCCGCAGCAGGTCAGCCAGGGTGATGGGGTCGGTACCTATGGAGGCCGCGACACTGGCCACGGCCTCCGGGGCGACGGGGAAGACCGTCACAGGTACTCCTCCCTCGGGTAGCCGTGACCGAGGGGCGGATACGTGCCGAACAGCTTGGCCTGATCTTCTGCGTAGACCGCGTCGTCGACCACGGTGAAGAACTGTGTTCGCGGCCTCACGTCGTGCCGGTCCAGCCACGTGGCGATCCGGACGGTGCGCTCCTCGTCGGCAGCCTCATGCGCGTGCAGGGGATCTTCGAAGTACGTCACGCGGCAACCGCCAGCGGAGCCGGGGACTGGGCCACGAGCGCGGTGAGGTGGGCGACGTAGGCGGCGTGCCGCTCCCTGGCGCCCTCGCTGATCTCGTCCGGCTCGACCGTGCCGGGCACGTACTCGTCGAGACCGGAGCCTAGGCAGAACGGGCAGAAGACCTCGAACGGACGGTCCTCACCCGCCCAGCCGGAGCCGTCGCACTTGATGCAGTCGCCCCAGGGACGCGAGGTCAGGAAGTACAGGCAGTCAGCCGGGTCAGCGCACTGGGCGCTGCCGCACGCCGGGCAAGCACGCCGAAGTGAGACGCGCGCGACCAGGACAGAAGCAGGCATGATGGAGCTCCCTTCAAGGGGGCGGGAGCGGCGATCTGACTTGGCGGTTGGGCGCCGCTCCCTGCTTGAGAGGAAGGGGTTACCCCCCTTGCTCAACTTGTTGGTACAAGCTTGCGTTGTGATGTGTCCAACGTCAAGAGATTCTGTGCCACATGTACCAACAAGTTGACCGGGTGCGTCATGATGGTAGGTATGAGCAAGCAGCCGAAGTATCGACAGGTAGCGGACGCCCTGCGCCGCGATATCGACATCGGGACCTACGTTCCGGGCGCACGGCTCCCCTCGGAAAGCGAGCTGATGGCCCGCTTCGACGCATCCAGGAACACGGTCCGTGCAGGGCTGAACCTGTTGGTCAGTGAGGGGCTGATCTCCTCAAGCCAGGGGCTTGGGTACGAGGTTCGGAAGCACGAAGTTTTCGTGCTGAACGCCTCGCGATTCGAGAACCTCAACTTCCCGCAGAATGGCGACGCCTACTCCACCGACGTCACGAACGCAGGACGCCGGCCACACCAGACCTTCCGGGTCGAGCTGACCACTGCACCCGAGTACATCGGCCAGCGGCTCAAGGTTGATGTTGGGTCCAGGACCGTACTTCGGTTCTGTCACCGGTTCGTAGACGACGTGCCATGGTCGACTCAGGCTACGCACTACCCGGAATGGCTGATCAAGGAAGCCCCCCGTCTCACCGAGCCTGGCGACATAGCTGAGGGGACGACGCGCTACCTGACAAGCCTTGGCATCGAGCAGATCGGCTACGCGGACGAGATCTCGACTCGCATGCCGACGCCGGACGAGGCCCGTCTCTTGGAGATCGGTGCTGGCGTGCCGGTTCTTCTGTGGACGCGCACGGGCTACTCGAACGAGATGCCGATCCGGTGCACCGTGACCACCCTCCGAGGCGACCTGAACCGCATGAACTACGAGATCGGCGATCTCTCGGCCCGAGACGAGAACGAGCCCCAGTGATAATCCTCCCCGCCGCACCTGATGACCTGGCCCAGCTCTTGGCGTTCCGCGAGGAGGCGGCATCCTGGCTTCGCGAGCTGGGAAGCGATCAATGGAGCCGCCCTTACCCCGCAGATCGTCTCCTGGCCACGATCGAGGCCGGGACGGTGTTCATGGTGCGTCACGGGGAGATGACAGCCGCAACCATCACGCTCACGCCGGAGGCGGAGGAGGGGTTGTGGGCTGAGGGGGAACTCTCCGAGCCTTCGATATTCGTCAACAAGCTCACAGTGTCCCGCCGATACGCGGGTCAGAACCTGGGTGGGCGGCTCCTCAATTGGGCAGGAGATCGAGCGTTCCGAGCATCGGCCAAATGGCTACGTCTTGACGCCTGGACGACCAATGAAGCCCTCCAGCGCTATTACCTGCGACAAGGGTTCAGGCACGTTCGAACCGTCCGCGAAGGTAGCGCCGTCAACGGGGGCCCACGAGTCTCAGGATGGCTTGCCCAACGAGAGGCAAGGCCCGCCGATCATGGCTTCGTAGACCAGACTCCGCCCCCAACGCCGCTGGTCAGCTAGCGCGTTACAGGTTTCTCTACCTCATCAAGCTCCCCGGCTGCGCTCCGCTCCGCCGGGCGCGCTCCCGGCTCCGCTCCGCCGCCGCTCCTGCCTCCGGCCCGCTCCGGCGGGCTGCGCCGACGCGCGCCCACGTATGGATAGGGCCGGTGGTCATGAGTCGATCACCGTTGCGGCATCCGCCACTAGGGGGCCGGTCGACTCCGAGACTTTAGGCAGCCACTTTGGGGCGAGCCTCCAAGATCATGGCCCAAGATCGGGCACTAACGGGCAGGTCCACAAGCCTGCCCGATTCGCGGGTCAGCGTAATGGGCCATGATCACTCGCCCCAAAGCAGCTCCAGCCCAAAGTCTCGGAGCCGACCTCTCGCCGTCGCCGACATGCTCTGGCAGGGGAGAGAGGGGAAGAAGGAGGGGGTGGGGTGGGGAGATGCGAGGCGTCGCCGTGAGCTACAGGCGTGAGTCGGGCCGGGCCGTCCCTGGGCCGTGCGAGGGGAACCGACGTTGACAGATGATGACAACTAGTCCCCGCGTCTGCACTGGTCAGAACCCATGGGACACTGGAGCGGTCCACGTGGGAGACTTGGCGCACCACTTCCAGAAGAACTAGTTCTCAGAACCGGTTTTCTTCCGGACCCACCGCTTCCGCGCAGGTCAGGCGAACGCTCCGGCGCTTGTCTGACCTGCGCGGTTTTTGGCCGCGCATCTATACCCGTTATCGTTGTGCGGTATGCCTGCATCCGGGTGGTCCCCGGACGTGGGCAGGACCCGAATCGAAAGGACCCGGAGAGCTATGCCTCCCAAGAAGAAGAAGGTCACGGGGCTCATCAAGCTCCAGATCCAGGCCGGTGCCGCCAACCCGGCCCCGCCGGTCGGCCCCGCGCTGGGTCAGCACGGCGTCAACATCATGGAGTTCTGCAAGGCCTACAACGCCGCGACCGAGTCGCAGCGTGGCTGGGTCATCCCGGTGGAGATCACGGTCTACGAGGACCGCTCCTTCACCTTCATCACCAAGACCCCGCCGGCCGCCAAGATGATCCTGAAGGCCGCGGGCATCGAGAAGGGCTCCGGCGAGCCGCACAAGACCAAGGTCGCGAAGATCACGCGTGACCAGGTCCGTGAGATCGCCACCACGAAGATGCCCGACCTCAACGCCAACGACCTGGACGCCGCCGAGAAGATCATCGCCGGCACCGCCCGTTCCATGGGCGTCACGGTCGAGGGCTGAGCCCCACCACCATCAGCAGAAGTGGCAGGGCCTGCTCGGCCCGGACCACGACTCCTAAGAACCCACAGGAGCAGTAGTGAGCAAGCGCAGCAAGTCCCTTCGCGCTGCGGACGCCAAGGTCGACCGGGAGAAGCTCTACGCCCCGCTCGAGGCCGTCCGTCTCGCCAAGGAGACCTCCACGACCAAGTTCGACGGCACCGTCGAGGTCGCCTTCCGCCTGGGTGTCGACCCGCGCAAGGCCGACCAGATGGTCCGTGGCACCGTGAACCTCCCGCACGGCACCGGCAAGACCGCCCGGGTCCTGGTCTTCGCGACCGGTGACCGTGCCGAGGCCGCGCGTGCCGCGGGCGCCGACATCGTCGGCGCCGACGAGCTGATCGACGAGGTGTCGAAGGGCCGTCTGGACTTCGACGCCGTCGTCGCCACCCCGGACCTCATGGGCAAGGTCGGCCGCCTCGGCCGGGTGCTCGGTCCGCGTGGTCTGATGCCGAACCCGAAGACCGGCACCGTCACCCCCGACACCGCCAAGGCCGTCACCGAGATCAAGGGCGGCAAGATCGAGTTCCGCGTCGACAAGCACTCGAACCTGCACTTCATCATCGGCAAGACGTCGTTCGACGACAGCAAGCTGGTGGAGAACTACGGCGCCGCGCTGGAGGAGATCCTCCGTCTGAAGCCGTCCGCCGCCAAGGGTCGCTACATCAAGAAGGCCGCCATCACCACCACGATGGGCCCCGGCATCCCGGTCGACCCGAACCGCACCCGCAACCTCCTCGTCGAGGAGGACCCGGCCGCGGTCTGAGCCTGACGGCTCAACCCAACCGGTCACGGGCCCCGCACCTCTCACAGGTGCGGGGCCCGTTCCCTTTTCCGGTACGCGCGTCCGCGGCCTGGGTTAACGTGCGGGAACCGGAGGGGATCGGGGGACGTATGCAGGGCACGACCGTGCGCCGCGTGGGGCTGGTGCTCGCGCTGGTGACAGCGCTGGCCGGGCCGACCGCCTGCACCTCCCCGGACCCCGCCGACCGCCCGGGCGAGGACGACCGTGCCCCGCGCGGCGGCTCCCTGACCGCCCTGCGCTCCGCCGAGCGCGCCACCGAGCGGGCCGGCTCCGCCCGGGTCGAGTCCACGACCACCATGGGCTCGCTGATGTCCATGACCGCCGACGGCACCCTCGGCTGGGGCGACGGCGTCACCGGCACCCTGACCATCACCTACACCGGCGGCACCGTCGCCGACACCATGCGCCGGCTCGGCAGCACCTCGATGGAGGCCCGCTACCTGCCCGACGCCTACTACGCGCGCATGGGCGAGAAGTTCGCCGAGCGGGCCGGCGGCAAGAACTGGATCCGGTACGCGTACGAGGACCTGGAGGCCCTCACCGGCGGCTCCGGATCCCACCTCGGCGAACAGATCCGCAGCAGCACGCCCAACCAGTCCGTGAAGCTCCTGCTGGCCTCCGAGGACGTCCGGAAGGTCGGCGAGGAGTCCGTGCGCGGCCGGCCCGCCACGCACTGGTCCGGCACCGTCGAGACGGCGGACGTCACCGACCCCGCCCTGCGGAAGCGGCTCACCGAGGCCGGCGTCACCACCGAGACCGTCGACATCTGGATCGACAAGCGGAACCTGCTCGTCAAGAAGGTGGAGAAGGCCCGGACGACGACGGGCCCGATGACCCAGACCGCCCACTACGGCGACTACGGCGTGCGCGTCAGGGCCGAGCGGCCCCCGCGGTCCGACACCGGGGACTTCGAGGACCTCGTGCGACAGCGAGACGGAACGCCCTGAAGTCCCGGGAATCCGGATAGATCACTTGTGCCCCTCTGGTATAGGCTCGCGGCCTTGCTGTGCAGCAAGCATGCATTCCTTGGGGGGAATCAATGAAGAAGTCCATACCTGTCGCCGGTCTCGGGGCCCTGCTGCTCGCCGCCGGCGCCGTCGGCTGCGGATCCGAGCAGTCGCCGGAGATGACGCCCGCCGCCGCCGTCGCCAAGGCGGCGAAGAACACGGAGGACATCACGTCCCTCCACTACCGCATGAACGGTACGGCGCCGGAGTCCGGCAAGGTCGAGGGCGAGGCGTCCATGCGCCTGAAGCCCACGATCGCCATGAGCATGAAGGTCTCGGCGTCCGGCCAGGCGGCCACCGCCGGTGAGACCGAGATCCGCCTCGTCGACAAGGCCATGTACATCGGTGGGGGAGCCGAGATGGCCAAGGAGATGGACGGCAAGACCTGGATGAAGTTCGACCTGTCCGGTTCCGACGCCGGCAAGGAGCTGGACCAGCTGGGCTCCACCAGCCAGGCCGAGCAGAACCCGGCGGCGGAGTCCACCTTCCTCACCGGCGCCAAGGACGTGAAGAAGGTCGGCTCCGAGAAGGTCGACGGCGTCGAGACGACCCACTACACCGGCACGGTCACCATCGCCGACCTGCGCGCCTCCCTCAAGAAGGAGGACGCGGAGACCCGCGAGCGGCGCGAGAAGAGCGTCAAGCAGTACGAGAAGATGGGCATCGACAAGCTCACGATGGACATGTGGGTCGACGGCGACGACCGCACCAAGCAGTTCCGGATGAAGGGCGACGCCGACAAGGGCCCGCTCGACATGACCATCACCTTCCTCGACTACAACAAGCCGGTGGAGATCAAGGCGCCGCCCGCCAAGGACGTCGCCGACCTCGCCGACCTGTTCAAGGGCCTCGACGCGAGCTGATCCGTCCGGTCCCTCCGATCCGTCGTACGGGCGGATTTGCTTGACAGCGATTCGTTCCCGTACCCTCCTACAGAAGCCAAAGACCGCTGGTCGTTACCGCGCGCTCGGACGAGGGCGCGGTGGCCGAAGGATCCGCTGAAACGGCGGACGACCCGCGCAGGTGACACAGGAGAAGCTCCCGGAGTCCGCCGCCCCGTGCGTGCGTGAAACCGGTCGAGCTACGCCCCGTGCGCTTGCGCCGGGGCGTTTCGTTTTCCCCAGTCCTCCTTCGGGTCCGCGCGGTCCGAATCACCCGGAAGGAGGCCGAGGCTCATGGCGAGGCCTGACAAGGTCGATGCCGTCGAGGAGATGCGGGACAAGTTCCGCAACTCCAACGGCGCCGTCGTTACCGCGTACACCGGTCTCACCGTGGCTCAGCTCCAGCAGCTGCGCCGTTCACTCGGTGAGAACGCTCAGTACCGTGTGGCGAAGAACACGCTGACCAAGATTGCGGCCAACGAGGCCGGGATCACCACGATCGACGACCTCTTCACCGGTTCGTCGGCCGTCGCCTTCGTGACCGGTGACCCGGTCGAGGCGGCGAAGGGTCTCCGTGACTTCGCCAAGGACAACCCCAACCTCGTCATCAAGGGCGGCGTCCTTGACGGCAAGGCGTTGTCCGCCGATGAGATCAAGAAGCTTGCGGACCTCGAGTCCCGCGAGGTTCTGCTCTCCAAGCTGGCCGGTGCCTTCAAGGCGAAGCAGTCCCAGGCTGCCTCCGTCTTCCAGGCGCTGCCGTCGAAGCTCGTCCGCACCGTGGACGCGCTCCGTGCCAAGCAGGACGAGCAGGGCGGTGCCGAGTAACTCGGCTCGCATCCCGGCCGCCGCTGCCTGAACGCGGCGACCGTAGCGGGCCACACGTACGCCCGCCTCACATGTACATCCGGCACCTGCCGATTTAGTGGAAGGACCGCCATCATGGCGAAGCTCAGCCAGGAAGACCTGCTCGCGCAGTTCGAGGAGATGACCCTCATCGAGCTCTCCGAGTTCGTGAAGGCGTTCGAGGAGAAGTTCGACGTCACCGCCGCCGCGGCCGCCCCGGTCGTCGTCGCCGGTGGTGCCGGTGCCGCCGCCGGCGCCGAGGCCCCGGAGGAGAAGGACGAGTTCGACGTCATCCTCTCCGGCGCCGGTGACAAGAAGATCCAGGTCATCAAGGTCGTGCGCGAGCTCACCTCCCTGGGCCTGAAGGAGGCCAAGGACCTGGTCGACGGTGCGCCGAAGCCGGTTCTGGAGAAGGTCAACAAGGAGGCCGCCGACAAGGCCAAGGAGGCCCTCGAGGGCGCCGGTGCCTCCGTCGAGGTCAAGTAAGACCTTTCGGATCCGCCAGGATCCACTCCACGTCCACCTGGACGTGTAACGCGTAAGCGCCGAGGAGCGATCATCCATCCGGGTGGTCGCTCTTCGGCGTTTCAGGGGTCCGGCCACGGTTGCCTTGCACCCTCGGTGGCGGGGGGTATGGTGATCTTCGTCGTGTCTCTGGGACGGCCCCGGTTCGGGCAGGGGGGCCTTGACGAACCGCACGCAGCGCGCAATTCTCAGGACGCGTCGTCACAAGGATCCGAATCCGAGGCATGGATCGGCGACGAAGAGGGCAGTATCAACGTGCGTTGAGGGCAGGGCCTTGTCGCAGGAGTGGAACAACGAGGGTGAACACGGGTTCCAGAACCCGCACTGGACATCAGTGTGCCAAGTGGCTACACTGACCCTTTGCGCTGCCTGTTAGCTGCCCCCTGCCCGTCACCAGGGGTCTGCCCTCGCCCGAGCATCGACGACAAGATATGCCTGACCTGGCCTTTCGGCCCTGTGGGCACAGCTTGTCTCCGTGTACGGGAGAGGGGCCGGTACGCGCGTAGTGAGTCCGAGCCCTCGGAAGGACCCCCTCTTGGCCGCCTCGCGCAACGCCTCGACCGCGAATACGAACAACGGCGCCAGCACCGCCCCGCTGCGCATCTCTTTTGCAAAGATCAAGGAGCCTCTCGAGGTTCCCAACCTGCTCGCGCTGCAGACCGAGAGCTTTGACTGGCTGCTCGGCAACACGGCCTGGCAGAGTCGGGTCGAGGAGGCTCTGGAGAACGGTCAGGACGTCCCCACCAAGTCCGGGCTCGAGGAGATCTTCGAGGAGATCTCCCCGATCGAGGACTTCAGCGGGTCGATGTCGCTGACGTTCCGGGACCACCGCTTCGAGCCGCCGAAGAACTCGATCGACGAGTGCAAGGAGCGCGACTTCACGTACGCGGCCCCGCTCTTCGTCACGGCCGAGTTCACCAACAACGAGACCGGCGAGATCAAGTCCCAGACCGTCTTCATGGGTGACTTCCCGCTCATGACGAACAAGGGCACCTTCGTCATCAACGGCACCGAGCGTGTCGTGGTGTCGCAGCTGGTCCGCTCCCCCGGTGTCTACTTCGACTCCTCCATCGACAAGACGTCCGACAAGGACATCTTCTCCGCCAAGATCATCCCGTCCCGGGGTGCCTGGCTGGAGATGGAGATCGACAAGCGCGACATGGTCGGTGTCCGTATCGACCGCAAGCGCAAGCAGTCCGTCACCGTCCTCCTGAAGGCGCTCGGCTGGACCACCGAGCAGATCCTCGAGGAGTTCGGCGAGTACGAGTCCATGCGCGCCACCCTGGAGAAGGACCACACCCAGGGCCAGGACGACGCGCTGCTCGACATCTACCGCAAGCTGCGTCCGGGCGAGCCCCCCACGCGCGAGGCCGCGCAGACGCTGCTGGAGAACCTTTACTTCAACCCCAAGCGCTACGACCTGGCCAAGGTCGGCCGCTACAAGGTCAACAAGAAGCTGGGCACGGACACCCCGCTGGACGCCGGGATCCTGACCGTCGAGGACATCATCGCGACGATCAAGTACCTGGTGAAGCTGCACGCCGGCGAGACCGAGACGGTCGGTGACAACGGCACCTCCGTGGTCGTCGAGACCGACGACATCGACCACTTCGGCAACCGTCGTCTGCGCAGCGTCGGCGAGCTCATCCAGAACCAGGTCCGCACGGGTCTGGCGCGTATGGAGCGTGTCGTCCGCGAGCGGATGACGACCCAGGACGTCGAGGCGATCACGCCGCAGACCCTGATCAACATCCGGCCGGTCGTCGCCTCCATCAAGGAGTTCTTCGGCACCAGCCAGCTGTCCCAGTTCATGGACCAGAACAACCCGCTGTCGGGTCTGACGCACAAGCGGCGTCTTTCCGCGCTCGGCCCGGGTGGTCTCTCCCGTGAGCGGGCCGGCTTCGAGGTCCGTGACGTGCACCCCTCGCACTACGGCCGCATGTGCCCGATCGAGACCCCTGAAGGCCCGAACATCGGTCTGATCGGCTCGCTCGCCACCTACGGCCGCGTGAACGCGTTCGGTTTCGTCGAGACCCCGTACCGCAAGGTGTTCGAGGGCCAGGTCACCGACCAGGTCGACTACCTCACGGCCGACGAGGAGGACCGCTTCGTCATCGCGCAGGCCAACGCGCCGCTGACGGACGACCTCCGCTTCGCCGAGGCCCGCGTGCTCGTCCGCCGCAAGGGCGGCGAGGTCGACTACGTCGGCCCCGAGGACGTGGACTACATGGACGTCTCGCCGCGCCAGATGGTGTCGGTCGCGACCGCCATGATCCCCTTCCTCGAGCACGACGACGCCAACCGTGCCCTCATGGGCGCGAACATGATGCGTCAGGCCGTGCCGCTGATTAAGTCCGAGTCCCCGCTCGTCGGCACCGGCATGGAGTACCGCTCCGCGGTCGACGCCGGCGACGTGGTCAAGGCCGAGAAGCCCGGTGTGGTCCAGGAGGTCTCCGCGGACTACATCACCACCGCCAACGACGACGGCACGTACATCACGTACCGCCTGGCCAAGTTCGCCCGCTCCAACCAGGGCACCTCGGTCAACCAGAAGGTCATCGTCAACGAGGGCGACCGGATCATCGAGGGCCAGGTCCTGGCCGACGGTCCGGCCACCCAGAACGGCGAGATGGCGCTGGGCAAGAACCTGCTCGTGGCGTTCATGCCGTGGGAGGGTCACAACTACGAGGACGCGATCATCCTGTCGCAGCGCCTCGTGCAGGACGACGTCCTCTCCTCGATCCACATCGAGGAGCACGAGGTCGACGCCCGTGACACCAAGCTCGGCCCCGAGGAGATCACCCGGGACATCCCGAACGTCTCCGAGGAGGTCCTCGCCGACCTCGACGAGCGCGGCATCATCCGCATCGGTGCCGAGGTCATCGCCGGTGACATCCTCGTCGGCAAGGTGACCCCCAAGGGCGAGACCGAGCTGACCCCCGAGGAGCGCCTGCTGCGCGCGATCTTCGGTGAGAAGGCCCGTGAGGTCCGTGACACCTCGCTGAAGGTGCCGCACGGCGAGACCGGCAAGGTCATCGGCGTCCGCGTCTTCGACCGCGAGGAGGGCGACGAGCTTCCCCCCGGTGTGAACCAGCTGGTGCGCGTGTACGTCGCGCAGAAGCGCAAGATCACCGACGGTGACAAGCTCGCCGGCCGTCACGGCAACAAGGGCGTCATCTCGAAGATCCTGCCGATCGAGGACATGCCGTTCCTGGAGGACGGCACCCCGGTCGACATCATCCTCAACCCGCTGGGTGTGCCGTCCCGAATGAACCCGGGACAGGTCCTGGAGATCCACCTCGGCTGGCTCGCCAGCCAGGGCTGGGACGTCTCCGGCCTCGCCGACGAGTGGGCGCAGCGTCTGCAGGCCATCGACGCCGACCAGGTCCCGCCGCGGACCAACGTCGCGACGCCGGTCTTCGACGGTGCCCGCGAGGACGAGCTGGCCGGTCTGCTGAACCACACCATCCCGAACCGCGACGGCGAGCGCATGGTGCTCCCGTCCGGCAAGGCGCGGCTGTTCGACGGCCGCTCCGGTGAGCCGTTCCCGGACCCGATCTCCGTCGGGTACATGTACATCCTCAAGCTGCACCACCTGGTCGACGACAAGCTGCACGCCCGCTCGACCGGTCCGTACTCCATGATCACCCAGCAGCCGCTGGGTGGTAAGGCCCAGTTCGGTGGCCAGCGCTTCGGTGAGATGGAGGTGTGGGCGCTGGAGGCGTACGGCGCCGCTTACGCCCTCCAGGAGCTGCTGACCATCAAGTCCGACGACGTCACCGGCCGCGTGAAGGTCTACGAGGCCATCGTCAAGGGCGAGAACATCCCCGAGCCCGGCATCCCCGAGTCCTTCAAGGTGCTCATCAAGGAGATGCAGTCTCTCTGCCTGAACGTGGAGGTGCTGTCCAGCGACGGTATGTCCATCGAGATGCGTGACACCGACGAGGACGTCTTCCGCGCTGCGGAGGAGCTCGGCATCGACCTGTCCCGGCGCGAGCCGAGCAGCGTCGAAGAGGTCTGACGGGAGTCCGGGGGCCTGTGTCTCACAGGTCCCCGGCCCCAGGACCCCCGTTTCAGACCAAAGACTTACAACCCTGAGAGGGATTGACGCATAGTGCTCGACGTCAACTTCTTCGACGAGCTCCGGATCGGCCTGGCCACCGCTGACGACATCCGTCAGTGGAGCCACGGCGAGGTCAAGAAGCCCGAGACCATCAACTACCGCACCCTCAAGCCCGAAAAGGACGGACTCTTCTGCGAGAAGATCTTCGGTCCGACCCGGGACTGGGAGTGCTACTGCGGCAAGTACAAGCGCGTCCGCTTCAAGGGCATCATCTGTGAGCGCTGCGGTGTCGAGGTGACTCGCGCCAAGGTGCGCCGTGAGCGGATGGGCCACATCGAACTGGCCGCTCCCGTCACGCACATCTGGTACTTCAAGGGCGTTCCGTCGCGTCTGGGCTACCTGCTCGACCTGGCCCCGAAGGACCTGGAGAAGGTCATCTACTTCGCGGCGTACATGATCACGTACGTCGACGAGGAGCGCCGTACGCGCGACCTGCCCTCGCTGGAGGCCCACGTCTCCGTCGAGCGCCAGCAGATCGAGCAGCGCCGCGACGCCGACCTGGAGGCCCGCGCCAAGAAGCTCGAGACCGACCTGGCCGAGCTGGAGGCCGAGGGCGCCAAGGCCGACGTGCGCCGCAAGGTGCGCGAGGGTGCCGAGCGCGAGATGAAGCAGCTGCGCGACCGTGCGCAGCGCGAGATCGACCGTCTCGACGAGGTGTGGAACCGCTTCAAGAACCTCAAGGTCCAGGACCTGGAGGGCGACGAGCTGCTCTACCGCGAGCTGCGTGACCGCTTCGGCACGTACTTCGACGGCTCGATGGGCGCCGCGGCGCTGCAGAAGCGCCTGGAGTCCTTCGACCTCGACGAGGAGGCCGAGAAGCTCCGCGAGATCATCCGCACCGGCAAGGGCCAGAAGAAGACCCGTGCGCTCAAGCGCCTGAAGGTCGTCTCCGCGTTCCTGCAGACCAGCAACAGCCCCAAGGGCATGGTGCTCGACTGCGTGCCGGTCATCCCGCCGGACCTCCGCCCGATGGTGCAGCTGGACGGTGGCCGCTTCGCGACCTCCGACCTGAACGACCTGTACCGCCGTGTGATCAACCGGAACAACCGCCTGAAGCGCCTTCTCGACCTCGGTGCGCCCGAGATCATCGTGAACAACGAGAAGCGCATGCTCCAGGAGGCCGTCGACGCGCTGTTCGACAACGGCCGTCGTGGCCGTCCGGTCACCGGTCCCGGTAACCGCCCGCTGAAGTCCCTCAGCGACATGCTGAAGGGTAAGCAGGGTCGCTTCCGTCAGAACCTGCTCGGTAAGCGTGTGGACTACTCCGCGCGTTCCGTGATCGTCGTCGGTCCGCAGCTGAAGCTGCACCAGTGCGGTCTGCCGAAGGCGATGGCGCTGGAGCTCTTCAAGCCGTTCGTGATGAAGCGCCTGGTCGACCTGAACCACGCGCAGAACATCAAGAGCGCCAAGCGCATGGTCGAGCGCGGCCGCACGGTCGTGTACGACGTGCTGGAAGAGGTCATCGCGGAGCACCCGGTTCTGCTGAACCGTGCGCCCACGCTGCACCGCCTCGGCATCCAGGCCTTCGAGCCGCAGCTGGTCGAGGGCAAGGCCATCCAGATCCACCCGCTCGTCTGCACCGCGTTCAACGCGGACTTCGACGGTGACCAGATGGCCGTCCACCTGCCGCTCTCCGCGGAGGCGCAGGCCGAGGCCCGCATCCTGATGCTGTCCTCGAACAACATCCTCAAGCCGGCCGACGGCCGCCCGGTGACGATGCCGACCCAGGACATGGTCCTCGGTCTGTTCTTCCTCACCACCGACGGCGAGATGCGCGACCTCAAGGGCGAGGGCCGTTCCTTCGCCTCGGTCGCCGAGGCGATCATGGCCTTCGACGCGGGCGAGCTGTCGCTCCAGTCGAAGATCGACGTGCGCTTCCCGGTCGGCACCATCCCGCCGCGCGGCTGGACCCCGCCGGCGCGCGAGGAGGGCGAGCCCGAGTGGCAGCAGGGTGACAGCTTCCGGCTGAACACCACGCTGGGCCGCGCGCTCTTCAACGAGCTGCTGCCCGAGGACTACCCGTTCGTCGACTACGAGGTCGGCAAGAAGCAGCTCTCCGAGATCGTCAACGACCTCGCCGAGCGCTACCCGAAGGTCATCGTGGCGGCGACGCTCGACAACCTGAAGGCGTCCGGCTTCTACTGGGCCACCCGCTCCGGCGTCACCGTCGCGATCTCCGACGTCGTCGTCCCCGAGGCGAAGAAGGAGATCGTCCGCGGCTACGAGGCGCAGGACGAGAAGGTCCAGAAGCAGTACGAGCGCGGTCTGATCACCAAGGACGAGCGCACGCAGGAGCTCATCGCGATCTGGACCAAGGCGACCAACGAGGTCGCCGAGGCGATGAACGACAACTTCCCGAAGACCAACCCGATCTTCATGATGGTGAACTCGGGTGCACGAGGCAACATGATGCAGATGCGTCAGATCGCCGGTATGCGTGGTCTGGTGTCGAACGCGAAGAACGAGACGATCCCGCGTCCGATCAAGGCGTCGTTCCGTGAGGGCCTGTCCGTGCTGGAGTACTTCATCTCCACGCACGGTGCCCGTAAGGGTCTGGCGGACACCGCTCTGCGTACCGCCGACTCGGGTTACCTCACGCGTCGTCTGGTCGACGTCTCCCAGGACGTCATCATTCGCGAGGAGGACTGCGGCACCGAGCGCGGTCTGCGTCTGAAGATCGCCGACCGGAACGCCGAGGGCACCCTGCTCAAGGCGGAGGACGTCGAGACGTCCGTGTACGCGCGCTGCCTCGCCGAGGACATCGTGGTAGACGGTCAGGTGCTGGCCCCGGCCGGCACCGACCTGGGCGACGTCCTCATCGAGGAGCTCGTCTCCCGCGGCGTCGAGGAGGTCAAGACCCGCTCGGTCCTGACCTGCGAGTCCGCCGTCGGCACCTGCGCGATGTGCTACGGCCGTTCGCTGGCCACCGGCAAGCTGGTCGACATCGGTGAGGCGGTCGGCATCATCGCCGCCCAGTCCATCGGTGAGCCCGGCACCCAGCTGACGATGCGTACCTTCCACACCGGTGGTGTGGCCGGTGACGACATCACCCAGGGTCTGCCGCGTGTCGTCGAGCTCTTCGAGGCCCGTACCCCGAAGGGTGTCGCCCCGATCTCCGAGGCCTCCGGCCGCGTGCGGATCGAGGAGACCGAGAAGACCAAGAAGATCGTCATCACGCCGGACGACGGCAGCGACGAGACGGCCTACCCGATCTCCAAGCGCGCCCGTCTCCTGGTCAGCGAGGGCGAGCACGTCGAGGTGGGCCAGAAGCTCACCGTGGGTGCCACCAACCCGCACGACGTGCTGCGCATCCTGGGCCAGCGTGCCGTCCAGGTCCACCTGGTCGGCGAGGTCCAGAAGGTCTACAACTCGCAGGGTGTGTCGATCCACGACAAGCACATCGAGATCATCATCCGGCAGATGCTGCGCCGCGTGACGATCATCGAGTCCGGCGACGCCGAGCTGCTGCCCGGCGAGCTGGTCGAGCGCTCGAAGTTCGAGCACGAGAACCGTCGTGTGGTCCAGGAGGGCGGTCACCCGGCCTCCGGTCGTCCGCAGCTCATGGGTATCACCAAGGCCTCGCTGGCGACGGAATCCTGGCTGTCGGCGGCGTCCTTCCAGGAGACGACGCGAGTCCTCACGGACGCGGCGATCAACGCCAAGTCCGACTCGCTCATCGGCCTCAAGGAGAACGTCATCATCGGTAAGCTCATCCCGGCCGGTACGGGTCTGTCCCGCTACCGCAACATCCGGGTCGAGCCGACCGAGGAGGCCAAGGCCGCGATGTACTCGGCCGTCGGCTACGACGACATCGACTACTCGCCGTTCGGCACGGGCTCCGGCCAGGCCGTTCCGCTGGAGGACTACGACTACGGTCCGTACAACCAGTAAGCGACTCGCTTGAACGAAGGGCGGTCATCCTTTGGGGTGGCCGCCCTTCGGCGTGTCAGCGCCGGTTCTCCAGGTGGGCCTGCAAGTGGTGGAGCCGGGTGTGGACGTCGGGGTGGGAGTCGAGCAGCCGCGCGACCAGTCCCTCCTCGGCGGAGGCGGCGCCGAGGGCGGTGGCCGCGGCCCGGCGGGACTCCTCCCGGCCGCACTCCTGGTGCAGCACCGCGATCAGCTGGTGCGCGAAGCCCAGGCGCGCGGCGTGCTCGTCGGCCCGCAGCTCGGACCGCCGGGAGACCGCGGCCACCAGGTACGGCGTGGCCAGGGGCAGGAAGATCAGTCCGTAGGTGGCGGTCGCCAGCGCGACCAGGACCGCGCCGGACACGCCGATCACCACGGCCGCGGCACCGGTCGGGAGCCGGCCCACCAGCGCGACCAGGCGGAGCAGCACCCGCCAGGCGAGCCGGGCCGGCAGCGCGTACCAGAGGGACAGCAGCGAGGCCCACGCGTGTCCACGGGTGTGGTGTCCCAGCTCGTGGGCGAGGACGCCGCCGAGCTGTGCGGGCGTCAGCGTCCGCAGCGAGTGGCTGGTGACGCCGACGATGTGACCGGCCGCCGCCATGGCGTTGATCTCGTCGCTCTCCTCCATCCACAGTTGGTAGCCGTCGGCGTCCACTCCGGCCCGGGCGGCGACCTCGCGCCAGACCGGCCGCAGTCGCTCGTCCTCCTCCGGGGTGGGGTAGCGCAGGCCGAACAACCACCGGGCCAGGAGCCGCTCGCACGGCCGGTGGAACACCAGGGCGCCGCTGACGACCCAGGAACCGAAGAGGATCCACCACGGCAGACCGGTCAGCCGGCCCAGGGCGTACGACACGGCGAAGACCACGGCAAGACTGGCGGCCCCGTGCGGAAGGTGCAGGGCCAGCGAGCCGAGGGCGGTGACGTCCGCGCCGCGCGAGCGGGCGGCGATGTGGACACGGCCGGGGCGGCGGGGAAGGTCGTCGTCGCGGTTCGACGGGGAGGAGCCCGGCGGCTGCGGTGTCCCGGGCTCGTACGGCTTGGGCATGGTCGGTCCTTCCCGTACGGGGTGCGGAGCGGTGAGGTCAGGTGAGGAGCATCGAGCCGGGCAGCAGGGCCGCCGCACAGCCGAACGAGATCAGTCCCGTCCGGATCCAGAAGTGCTTGCGGGCGGCGATGCCGCTGGTCTCGGCCAGGGCGATGAGGAGACCGCGAGTGGGGTCCCGCCCGGTTTCCGCGAGGGCCGCGGAGAGCCGGCCGGCCCGTGCGGCCCGCTGCACGTCGCCGAAGTAGGTGAGCGGACGGCCGGGCGTCCAGCGACTCCTCCCGTACCGGGGGAGCACCGCCAGCAGAAGGGCGAACAGGGCGACGACCAGGGACGTCGCCCCGGCCCACCACAGCAGGGCGGCGAGTGCCGGGAGCCGGGCGGGACTCCAGCCGCGGTTGGCGAGGAGTGCCGCCAGCATGCCGCCGGAGATGCCGAGCGCGCCGACCAGAACGGTCGCCTTGGTGTCGGCGCGGGCGATCTCGCTCCGGAGGTCGGCGAGCAGTTGGCCGCCCGCCCGCACCTCGGGGCCGTCCGCCGCGGTCATGAGCCGGGCTCCGGATCGTCCTCGGGCGGGGCGGACGGGTCCGTGGTCCGCAGGATGGCCTTCATCCGCTCGGCGATGAGCTCATGGGGCTTGTCGAGGTGGTAGTCCTCCAGACGCTTGCTGTCCAGGGCCTGGTTGATCAGGCTCACCTGGGTGTCCAGCAGTCTGTTCTGGCCCGACTGGAGATGCTCCAGGACGAGCTGCGTCTCGTCGGGGTGCGCTGCCAGGTGCAGGGCGAGCGCGGCGGTGCCGCCCCTGGCCAGGGTGAGTTCGTAGAACCTGATCTGTTCGGCCCTGCGCTCGGCCTCGTACGTCTCCCGGAGGAGGGCCGCCGCATGCTCAGGTTTCGCGGCCTCCACCTCGTGCCGGGCGGTGCGCAGGCGGTCCTGGTGGGAGCGCTCGGTGGCGTCCCGGCGCAGTCGTATCGAGCTGGTGACGCGCAGGCCCTGGGCCTGGCCGAGCCAGGTCGCCTCCCGCACCGCCCGCTGCACCTCCCGCTCCGCCTCGGCGCTCGCGTCGATGGGGTGCCGCCGGCCGGCCTCCCGCATCAGCGGCAGGAGTTCGCGTGTGAGCAGCGAGGGCACGTCACGCTCCTGACTGCGGACGAACAGCGCCGGATGAGCCACCCGCCAGCCCACGTCGGCCGTGGCCTCGAACTCGAAGCTGTCGACGTCGCTGGGCAGGGGCACGTTCAACTGGAAGATGTGCGGATCGGTGCTCACCTCGTAGACGGCGACGAAACGCCGCACGGACGTGGGACGGTCGGGCGGCAGGAACGTCTCGTACGCTCCCTTCCGCGTGACGCAGACCAGGGCGTGGTCGATGCGCCCCGTGAACCGACGGCCGCCGAGGTGGAAGCGTGGCAGCTGCCAGACCGTGCGGACCGGGTCGGGATCGGTGTGCGGGGTGGCGGGGTGCAGGGGCTGCTGCCGGAACCAGTCCAGCTGTTCGTGTTCGGTGTGTTCCACGGTTCGGCCTCCGGGAGCGGGTCAGTCGAGGGAGAGGCGTTCGCTCAGCCGGACGGCGGCCGGTGAGCGGGCTCCCCTGGAGTCGCGGACGGTGTCCAGCAGATGGCCGACGCGCCGGCGGTTGGTGGGTGAGGTGACCAGGGCACCGAGCAGTGAGGCCAGGGCCGACTCGCTCTCGGGGTCCTCGTCGGCTCCACGCACCCAGCCGCGCAGCACGCCGAGGGCTTTCCGGTTGTGCGTCCGGTCGGTCAGCAGCGCGTCCCAGAACGCGGCCAGGTGCCGGGCGGCCGTCGGATCCTCGGCTGCCGCGGCCCGCGCGTACCAGTCGAGAACCGGAGGCTGGTCGCTCTCGTCGCCTTTCGTCTGCTTGCAGGCCTGGAGGAAGGCGAGCAGGGCGTGCGGGCGGACCAGGCGGTCGGTCGTGAGGAGTTCGGCCAGGGCCGCCAGTACGGGTTCCCGTACGGCGAGGAGCAGGAGTTCGAGGGCGTCCGCGAGCTGCCGGGCCTCCTCGGGTACCTCGTCGTCCGCGGAGCCGGTGTCGGTTTCGGCGGTGGGTGGCGGCCGGTGCATGGCGTCCACGAGAGCCGCCAGGGTCTCCTCGTGGTGCACCGGGCCCAGGAGGCCGTACGCGCGGATGGCCGTCCAGCGGCGGCTCTCGACATCACCGACGCACCAGTCGTGCAGGATCCGGGAGACGGTGGGCACCCGCAGCAGTTGCGCCATGGTGAGGGCATTGGCCGCGGTCAGCCAGGCGTGCGGTTTGCGGCCGTCCGCCCAGGGCTCGATGAGATGGGCCATCGCGGACGACAGGTCGGCGGTGGCGAGCAGCGCGGCGGCCGACGCCGCCCGGGTCCGTACCAGGGGGCGGCGGTCGTCGGCCAGCTTGCGGACCCACTCCCCGAGGGCCGGGCGGGCCGACGGGTGGAGGTTCCACACCTCCTCCAGCAGCAGCGGAGCCGTCCGTTCGTCCCGGAAGCGAGCGCAGAACCTGCCCTCCAGGGGACCCCACTCGGTGACCTCCGTGGTCACATACCCGTCGGCGTGCGCGAGCCGGAGCCGATCCTCCCGGGAGCTTCCGAAGACGGGGATGGACGGCCGGAGCCCCGGCTCCTGAAGGGCGTGCAGGCGCACGAAGAGGCCGTCGGCGAGTTCGGCGGTCACCGCATAGGGCGCCTTGTCGAACACGGCGAGCGAGACGAGGAACGCCTTGTCGTGCAGCTCGGGCTTCTCCTCGGTGAGCCAGCGGGACACCTGTGTCGCCACTGCCGTCTCACCCCAGGCGGCCAGCTCGGCCTCGTCGATCTCGCCGCGGTGGTGTGCCACGAGCCGCAGCGCGAACTGTTTGATCTCCTCCGGCCGGTGGTGCCGGGTGAGGAACTCCTTCACCGCAGTCAGGCCCGAGAGACCGGCCCAGGCGGACTCGCCGGTCACCGGAGCGACATGGGCGTGCAGCAGGTCCTCGGCCGACGGCGGCTCCCACCGGACGGACGCGATGTCGCCGAGGGCCGCCGAGGGCTCGACGGTGATCACGAGACGGGCCCGGCTGCGCCGCAGCCGCTCGCGCAGGGCCAGCAGCTGGGCTTCCCGCAGGGGACGGTTACGGCTGACGGCCAGGTCGCACACGACGTATCCGGCCGAGGTGTCCACCTGGTCGGCCAGGGTCGTGAACGACGCCGGAGGGTCGAGGGAGCGGATGGGGCCGGTGCCCAGCCGGTGCAGGAGCATCAGCGCGGCGGAACGGCGGCCGGTCTCGCGCCCGCCGGACAGGATGACCAACCGGTCGTCCCGCAGCCGCTTCAGGGCCTCGTCGAAGCTGTCGCAGCCCCGGAAGACGCCCGCCAGTTCGTCGATCTCCGACTGCGGAATCGGCCCGGACAGCGTGGGACGCGCCTCGGCCCGGCCACCGAAGTGGAAGTGCTGGTCGCCGTAGTGGTAGCCGCCCGTCTGGCCGAACTGGTCGCGGGCGACGAGGGTGGAGACGATGTCCGGGCCGTGGGCGATCAGGTCCCGGCGTGCGGCCCACGCCTCCTGCCTCGGCTGTTCCCCGGCCGTCTCGTCCTGCTGCTTCTTCTCGTCGTCCGGCGCGGATTCCTCGGCCGGTTTCGCCGCGCCGCCCGCCGCGGCGTCCTGGCTCATCGGCGCTCGTCCCGGGCCGGACGGGTGAAGTCGAAGCGTTGATCCCCGTAGTGGGTGCCGCCCGCCTGGCCGTACTGGTCACCGCCGATGCGGATGTCGGTGTGCCGGGGAGCGGGCGCGTCCGGCCCCGGGGCGACGTCGGCGGCGACCTCCGAGGAACCCGGCGTCCCCGGCAGCCCGTGCACCCAAGCCACCGTAGGCCCCTCCTTCGTCCCCACCGTCACCCGGTGGAACTCCTCCGGCCGTACTCCCAGCGGCCCGTGCCGCACCACGCCCCGGTAGACGTCGTCCGACACGCACAGGACGCTGTCGGCCTCCCGCTGCTTCAGGGCGTCGCGCAGGGCGTCGGAGTCCAGGAGGCGGACCGCGTGGTTGAGGTCCGAGCCGACCCAGCCGTCGAGTTCGTCGACGGCGACGTAGCCGGAGGACAGGACGATGCGCAGGCGCATGCGCGCGCTGGCGGCGAGGAGGCGGTTCTTGTTGTGGAGGAGGGCCGGGGTCTCGGTCAGCAGGGTCTTGACCAGGGCCGGCACGGGGACCGCGGTGTCGATCAGCTCCATGACGGAGTCGCCGCGGTCGGCGCGCAGCCGGGCGGTCTCGTCGACCGCGGCGGTGTTCAGGGTCGTGTCGACGACGTCGTACAGGACCCGCCGCAGGAACGCCTGTTCCACGTCGTCGCGTGAGCCGTACTGCTCGATGTCGAAGAGGAGGATCGTGCGGTACACGGGGTCGGTCATGGCTGCCTCTCGCACGTCGGTGTCCGTCGACCAGCACGATCGCGGGCCCGGGGCGAGCGGCGGAGGGCCGATGACACGGACGGACTGTGACCGTGTGCGCAGACGGCAGCGCCCGGACGTGCCTCAGGCCGAGCTCTCGCCGGCGATGCGGCGCAGCACGTCGGGGCGGAGTACGACGATCCGGCGCCGCCGGGTGGCGACGACCTGCCGGTCCCGCAGCTCCTTCAGGAGCCGGGCCACCGCCTCGCGCGAGGAGCCGACCGAACCGGCGAACTCCTGCTGGCTGAGTCCGATGGTCAGTTCGATGCCCTCGTCCGTCCGGCTGCCGTGCGTGCGGAGGAGTTCCAGGAGCAGGACGGCCAGCCGCTCCCGCACGCTGAGGGCCGCCCACTCCAGCCGGCGGCGGTCGGTCGAGCGCTGCCGGTCCGTGGACAGGCTCAGCAGGTGCAGCGCCACCCGGGGATTGTTCGAGACGAACACCGTGAAACGGTGCTGGTCGATCACGACGGCCTCGACCGGCTCCAGTGCCGTCACGGTCGCCGACCGGCCACGGCCGCTCAGGGCCGCGCCCTCGCCGATGATGTCGCCGGGGCCGCGCAGGGCGAGCAGGGCCTCGTAGCCGTTGGCCGCGATGGCGGTGACCTTGGTCCAGCCGTGGAGCAGCAGCAGGACGTGGGCCGAGGGCTCGTCCTGGTGCAGGATGACGCCGCGTGCCGGGTAGTGCAGGGGGCGGCCGATGGCGAGCAGCGCGGCGCGGTCCTCCCGCTCCAGCCGGGCTAGGAACGGGACGCCGTCGTCGTCCCACACACGTGCCTGCCCCCCGGTCATCCCGCCGACCCCCGCGTTGATCCGTGTCGATGCGTGCCGTGTACAGGCGTCAACGTACTGGAAGTGACCATGGAAACAACGGGCGACAATCGGCCGCCTGGCCGACGCGCCACGCCCGGCCGCCGACGCCCCGGTGCGGGAAGGCCCCGCTTCGGCGCATCATGGAAGGACTCCGGTTCCGGGGAGGTGCTCCGTGTCGCAGCCGCCCTATCCGTCCTGGCAGCCCTGGCAGGGGGCCAGGGTTCCCTCGATGCTCGCCTCGCACGCCGATCGGGAGCGGGCCGTGGACGTGCTCAGGGCCGGGTACGGCGAGGGCCGGATGGAGCACGGGGAGTTCGAGAGGCGGGTGGCGCGGGCGTATGCCGCGCGGACCGTGGGGGAGCTGGCGCTGCTCGTCGCCGATCTGCCCCAGGGGCCCCTGCCGCAGTCGGTGCCGGCCGTGTCCGTGCCGCCGGCGTTCCTGTCGGTGCCGCGGCCGCAGACGAACGGGAAGGCGGTCGCCGCCGCGGTGTGCGGGCTGCTGTGCGTGCCGAGCATGGGGCTGACCGGGATCCCGGCCGTCGTCCTCGGGCATGTGGCGCGGGCCGAGATCCGCAGCCGCGGGGAGCTGGGCGACGGGCTCGCGCTGACCGGGCTCGTACTCGGATGGTTGTCCACGGCAGGCTGGGCACTCGTCCTGGTGTTGCTCACCGTGGTGTCCATCGCGGCCGGCTGACCGTGCGCAGCACACACCTGCAAGAGATGTGTGCGAATCGGACAGTCACCACCGAATTGAAGATCGACAACGGCCGAGGGTCTTGACATGTCCCGCCTGGCGATGCGGGCGGTGCCCATTTGTTTTGACCGCAGCGAATGCGATAGGTACGCTCAGACCTTGTGCCTGGGGTGTGCCCTGGCTCCCGTGCGTGCCTTCAACCGCACGGCGAGCTGATACCGGCCACCGTAATCTGCGCTTAATTCTGCCTGGCGGCGGGAGTCCGCGGGATTCGACACACCCGACCGCGTGGGTCGGCGACGTTCCAGGTTAGCTGTACCCATCGGCACACAGAAACCGGAGAAGTAGTGCCTACGATCCAGCAGCTGGTCCGCAAGGGCCGGCAGGACAAGGTCGAGAAGAACAAGACGCCCGCACTCGAGGGTTCCCCTCAGCGTCGTGGCGTCTGCACGCGTGTGTTCACGACCACCCCGAAGAAGCCGAACTCGGCCCTCCGTAAGGTCGCGCGTGTGCGTCTGACCAGCGGCATCGAGGTCACGGCCTACATTCCGGGTGAGGGACACAACCTGCAGGAGCACTCCATCGTGCTCGTGCGCGGCGGCCGTGTGAAGGACCTGCCGGGTGTTCGCTACAAGATCATCCGCGGCTCGCTCGACACCCAGGGTGTCAAGAACCGCAAGCAGGCCCGCAGCCGCTACGGCGCCAAGAAGGAGAAGTAAGAATGCCTCGTAAGGGCCCCGCCCCGAAGCGCCCGGTCATCATCGACCCGGTCTACGGCTCTCCTCTGGTGACCTCCCTGATCAACAAGGTGCTGCTGAACGGCAAGCGCTCCACCGCCGAGCGCATCGTCTACGGCGCCATGGAGGGCCTGCGCGAGAAGACCGGCAACGACCCGGTCATCACGCTCAAGCGCGCTCTCGAGAACATCAAGCCGACCCTCGAGGTCAAGTCCCGCCGTGTCGGTGGTGCCACCTACCAGGTTCCGGTCGAGGTCAAGCCCGGCCGTGCCAACACCCTGGCGCTGCGCTGGCTCGTCGGTTACTCCCGCGCCCGTCGCGAGAAGACCATGACCGAGCGTCTGCTCAACGAGCTCCTCGACGCCAGCAACGGCCTGGGCGCCGCTGTGAAGAAGCGCGAGGACACGCACAAGATGGCCGAGTCCAACAAGGCCTTCGCGCACTACCGCTGGTAGTCGCAGACCCCATCGAGACCGAGAGAAGACTGAAGCCTTATGGCTACCACTTCGCTTGACCTGGCCAGGGTCCGCAACATCGGGATCATGGCCCACATCGACGCGGGCAAGACGACCACCACCGAGCGGATCCTGTTCTACACCGGCGTTTCGTACAAGATCGGTGAGGTCCACGACGGCGCTGCCACCATGGACTGGATGGAGCAGGAGCAGGAGCGTGGCATCACGATCACCTCTGCTGCCACCACCTGTCACTGGCCGCTCGAGGGCGACGACTACACCATCAACATCATCGACACCCCGGGTCACGTCGACTTCACCGTCGAGGTGGAGCGCTCCCTGCGCGTGCTCGACGGTGCCGTGACGGTGTTCGACGGTGTCGCCGGTGTCGAGCCGCAGTCCGAGACGGTGTGGCGCCAGGCCGACCGTTACGGCGTGCCGCGCATCTGCTTCGTCAACAAGCTGGACCGTACCGGCGCCGAGTTCCACCGCTGCGTGGACATGATCTCGGACCGCCTGGGCGCGCAGCCGCTCGTCATGCAGCTGCCGATCGGTGCCGAGGCGGACTTCAAGGGCGTCATCGACCTCGTGACGATGAAGGCCCTGGTCTGGTCGGCCGAGGCGACCAAGGGCGAGATGTACGACACCGTCGACATCCCCGACACCCACGCCGAGGCTGCCGAGGAGTACCGCGGCAAGCTGCTCGAGGCCGTCGCCGAGAACGACGAAGAGCTGATGGAGCTGTACCTGGAGGGCACCGAGCCCACCGTGGAGCAGCTCTACGCCGCGATCCGTCGCATCACCATCGCGTCCGGCAAGGGCGGCGGCACCACCGTCACCCCCGTGTTCTGCGGCACCGCGTTCAAGAACAAGGGCGTCCAGCCCCTGCTCGACGCCGTCGTGCGCTACCTGCCCACCCCGCTCGACGTCGAGGCCATCGAGGGCCACGACGTCAAGGACCCGGAGCAGGTCATCGCGCGCAAGCCGTCGGAGGACGAGCCCCTCGCCGCGCTGGCGTTCAAGATCATGAGCGACCCGCACCTCGGCAAGCTCACCTTCGTCCGTGTGTACTCCGGCCGCCTGCACGCCGGCACCCAGGTGCTGAACAGCGTGAAGGGCAAGAAGGAGCGCATCGGCAAGATCTACCGCATGCACGCGAACAAGCGTGAGGAGATCGAGTCGGTGGGCGCCGGCGACATCGTCGCCGTCATGGGCCTGAAGCAGACCACCACCGGTGAGACGCTGTCCGACGACAAGAACCCGGTGATCCTGGAGTCCATGGACTTCCCGGCGCCGGTCATCCAGGTCGCCATCGAGCCCAAGTCGAAGGGCGACCAGGAGAAGCTGGGCGTCGCGATCCAGCGCCTGGCCGAGGAGGACCCGTCCTTCCAGGTCCACTCGGACGAGGAGACCGGCCAGACCATCATCGGCGGTATGGGCGAGCTGCACCTCGAGGTGCTGGTCGACCGCATGCGCCGTGAGTTCAAGGTCGAGGCCAACGTCGGCAAGCCGCAGGTCGCCTACCGCGAGACGATCCGCAAGGCCGTCGAGAAGGTCGAGTTCACCCACAAGAAGCAGACGGGTGGTACCGGCCAGTTCGCCCGCGTCATCATCGCGATCGAACCGATCGAGGGCGGCGACGCCTCGTACGAGTTCATCAACAAGGTGACCGGTGGCCGTGTGCCGAAGGAGTACATCCCTTCGGTGGACGCCGGTGCGCAGGAGGCCATGCAGTTCGGCATCCTCGCCGGTTACGAGATGACCGGTGTCCGCGTGACGCTGCTCGACGGTGCCTACCACGAGGTCGACTCCTCCGAGCTCGCGTTCAAGATCGCCGGTTCGCAGGCCTTCAAGGAGGCCGCGCGCAAGGCCAGCCCCGTGCTGCTCGAGCCGATGATGGCCGTCGAGGTCACCACGCCCGAGGACTACATGGGTGAGGTCATCGGCGACATCAACTCCCGCCGTGGTCAGATCCAGGCCATGGAGGAGCGGGCCGGTGCCCGCGTCGTGAAGGGCCTCGTGCCCCTTTCGGAGATGTTCGGCTACGTCGGCGACCTGCGCAGCAAGACGTCCGGCCGTGCGAGCTACTCCATGCAGTTCGACTCCTACGCCGAGGTTCCGCGGAACGTCGCCGAGGAGATCATCGCGAAGGCCAAGGGCGAGTAACGCACCGCGTCTACACGCCGTAGGCTTGACTCCGGAGCCTTGAGGGGCATTCCGCCGCAATCATGGTGAGAATGCCCCGGGGCCCGGGCTTTCCAGCAAAGATCACCTGGCGCCGATGAGTAAGGCGTACCAGAACCACTCCACAGGAGGACCCCAGTGGCGAAGGCGAAGTTCGAGCGGACTAAGCCGCACGTCAACATCGGCACCATCGGTCACATCGACCACGGTAAGACGACCCTCACGGCCGCCATTACCAAGGTGCTGCACGACGCGTACCCGGACCTGAACGAGGCCTCGGCCTTCGACCAGATCGACAAGGCTCCTGAGGAGCGCCAGCGCGGTATCACCATCTCCATCGCGCACGTCGAGTACCAGACCGAGACGCGTCACTACGCCCACGTCGACTGCCCCGGTCACGCGGACTACATCAAGAACATGATCACGGGTGCGGCGCAGATGGACGGCGCCATCCTCGTGGTCGCCGCCACCGACGGCCCGATGCCGCAGACCAAGGAGCACGTGCTCCTGGCCCGCCAGGTCGGCGTTCCGTACATCGTCGTCGCCCTGAACAAGGCCGACATGGTGGACGACGAGGAGATCCTGGAGCTCGTCGAGCTCGAGGTCCGTGAGCTCCTCTCCGAGTACGAGTTCCCGGGCGACGACGTTCCCGTCGTCAAGGTCTCCGCTCTGAAGGCCCTCGAGGGCGACAAGGAGTGGGGCAACTCGGTTCTCGAGCTCATGAACGCCGTCGACACGGCGATCCCGGAGCCCGAGCGCGACGTCGACAAGCCGTTCCTGATGCCGATCGAGGACGTCTTCACGATCACCGGTCGCGGTACGGTCGTCACCGGCCGTATCGAGCGTGGTGTCCTGAAGGTCAACGAGACCGTCGACATCATCGGCATCAAGCAGGAGAAGACCACCACCACGGTCACCGGCATCGAGATGTTCCGGAAGCTCCTCGACGAGGGCCAGGCCGGTGAGAACGTCGGTCTGCTCCTCCGCGGCATCAAGCGCGAGGACGTCGAGCGCGGCCAGGTCATCATCAAGCCGGGCTCGGTCACCCCGCACACCGAGTTCGAGGCGCAGGCCTACATCCTGTCCAAGGACGAGGGTGGCCGCCACACGCCGTTCTTCAACAACTACCGCCCGCAGTTCTACTTCCGTACGACGGACGTGACCGGCGTGGTGACCCTCCCCGAGGGCACCGAGATGGTCATGCCGGGTGACAACACCGAGATGAAGGTGGAGCTCATCCAGCCCGTCGCCATGGAGGAGGGCCTGAAGTTCGCCATCCGTGAGGGTGGCCGGACCGTGGGCGCCGGCCAGGTCACCAAGATCAACAAGTGAGTCTTCGGACTGGCTTGAGGGTCCACTGACCTGAGTGGCTCGGAGGGGCCCGTACGACTTCGGTCGTACGGGCCCCTTTGCCGTGCCAGGGGGCTTGCGCCGCCGTCACTGCATGTTCTGCAGGTGCGGGTGGTCGTACGAGGTCTCGCAGACGTAGAGCTGCAGGCAGTAGCCGCGCCCGATGTTGAGGTGGGTGGCGCAGGCCGGGCCGTCGGTGTGGTGGCCGGTGTAGTCGGCGTCCTCCAGCGGGCGCCAGCTGCCGCTGCCGCCGTCCCATTCGGTGCCGTCGATGGTGAGCAGGGGGCGCACGCCCGAGCCGCACTCCGGGCAGGACATGGGGAAGGGGTCGGAGAAGCTCCAGGGCGCGTGGCCGCCGACCTTGCTGCCGGGCGCGACGGAGAGGTCGTACTGGTAGTAGACGTCGGCCTCCCCGTCTCCTGCCCCTTCCTCTTCCCCTTCCTCGGCCTCCTCCTCGTTCTGCTCCTCCCAGGCTTCGATCCGCTCGGCGAGTTCCTCGGGCAGCTCGTGCGGGGCCGGGTATTCGGTGACCGGCTCGGGGTGGAGGACGCAGGGCTCGGGCAGGTAGTCGTCGTTGCCTATGACGGACGGCCGCGGTGCCTCCGCGAGGGGCGTGACCACCTCGGCGGCGGTGCGCCAGCGCAGCTCCGTGCGGGGCAGGTAGTCCGGGTCGTGGTCGAAGGGGCACCACAGCACCTGCAGCAGATCGGTGCCGTCGGGGCAGGGCAGGCCCGGCACGTCCGAGGCGTAGAGCTGCATCACGGGCACCATCGGGACCGGCCCGTCCTGCGTTCTGCGGGTCTCCTTGGCCGCCCGGTCGACGATCACCCGCTCCTCGTCGGTCAGCAGGGCGGCGCCCTGCGCGCGGGGCCGGGCCCAGGCCTCCGCCAGGATCCGCCGCCGGAGCCGGACGTTCTCCGGGTCGAGCCCGAGATGCCAGGGGCCGGCGTGCTCCGGGCACCCCGGCCACGGCTCGTCGGCCGGCCACAGCAGGGGACCGCCGACGGAACTGTCGGCGGTGGTGGGCGCCCCGGCCCGCGGATGCAGCCGGACGGCGGTGCGGGCGAGCGGGGCCAGCTCGGGGTACAGCGCCGTGACGTCCAGCGGACGGGGCGGTGTGGTGCGGGTCATGCGCGCAGGATAGGGGCCCGCACTGACAGCCGGACCTCGTCCGGGGCGGGGCTCGGTCACAGGTCGAGTTCTGCCCAGAGGGTCTGGCGCGGGGGCAGGCCCGGGGGGACGCCCCAGCGGTCGGCGAGAGCGTCGACGAGCCGGAGCAGCCGGACGTCGCGCCCCGGGAGGCGGCCATGGGGGGCGGCGTGGTCGACAGCTCCCCGACGAGCTGCGCGGCCGGGTCCAGGGACAGCCCCAGGAACGCAGTCGTTCCGTCGCCAGGAGACGGGCGAGACGAGCGAGACGGCGAGACGGGCACTGCGGGGTGGCGGACAGCCGGAGGCTGAAGTCGCGCACCCAGGTGGGCAGTTCGCGGGGCGTTCACACCGTCGCAGGGGCCCCTGCGGGCGACTCCGTCACCGTCGGCCGTCGCCGCGGGCGGGTGCAGCGCGCTCCCAGCCACACCAGGAACGCCGTGGGCAGGAACACCGCGTCACAGGCGATCATGGCCAGGGAGAAGAACGGGATGCCGAGCAGCACCGCGATGCCCGCGTGCTCCAGGATCATCACGGCCAGCAGGGCGTTCTTGATCCTGCGGTTGGCCAGGGTGAAGGGGAAGGCCACCTGGAGCGCGACCGTGCCGTAGCTCAGCAGCAGGACCAGCACCGTGTGGGCCGCGAGGAACGCGGAGAGCCAGGGCCAGGGCGTGAAGTACTCCAGTTCCAGCACGTAGTGCAGGGCGCTGCCCTCCTGCCACCGGGAGCCCTGCACCTTGTACCAGCCGGACGTGGCGTAGATCAGGCAGACCTGGATGGCGATCGTCAGCATGGCGGCGTTGTGCAGCATGGCCGCGCCCGCGTCCAGCAGCGCGCGGGCCTCGGTCCCGGAGCGAGCGCGGTCGACGGCGTACCAGAGACCCTGGATCGCCCACATGAGCCACAGCACCAGGGGCCATCCCGTCTCCCAGCCGAACGCCACCAGCAGGAACAGACCGATCGTCGCCCAGAGGACGATGCCTGTGGTGTCCCTGGTGCCTAGGGGGGCTTTGGGGTCCTTGGGCCGCGGGTGCGCGGGCCGCGCCCGGCGGGCGTCCAGGGACCACACCTGGGCGCAGCGGGTGAAGACCAGGTAGATCACCATGATGCGCAGGACGTTGTCGCCGCCGTCCCCCACGAGCGGGTTGCGGTTCTCCACGGACATCAGCCCGACCATGAGGAGCACGCTCGTGGTCCTGGTCCGCCAGCCCACCAGGACCGCGAGGGCCGAGGCGATGGTCAGCGCGTAGACGATCTCGAACCAGGCGCGGCCGCCGGACCAGTGCAGCACGCTGAAGGCGCCGTCCAGCCGGGCCAGGTCGAGCGCCATCTCGAACGACAGCGGGCTGCGGTCGCCGTACAGCACCCGGCGGTGCGGCCACTCGCGGAGCAGGAACGCGGCGATGACCAGGGCCAGGCCGATACGGAAGACGGCGGCCTGGTAGGGGGCTCGGGTGGTGCAGACCGCCCGGAGAACGGCCGGCATACGGGTCACGGTGTTCACGTCACAGCCCCTTGTAGTCCTGGTCGGTCACCGGCCACCACGGCAGGACCCGGTAGGTGGTGGTGTCGCTCGCCTCCTCGGAGCTCCACGACGGAGGCGGCACGAGCTCGTAGCGGCCCGCGATCTGGATCTCCGTGATCCGCTCGCCCTTCCACTGGCGTCCGACCCGTTGCAGGACGACGCGCTTCAGATAGGCGGCGGCCACGGCTCCGCGCACGCCCTTGGGACGGTCGTTCGGCCCGAGCCAGGACTCGGAGTTGTCCCAGGCGGAGCGGAGCATGTTCTGGTGCACGTGGCTCGGGGCCGGGTGGCCCTGGATCTGTGCCACGTCCCGGGCCGTGAGGTTGATCCAGGGGGAGACGCGGCGGCCCCCGTCGCTCCCCGAGGTGCGCAGCCGGACGCCGATGGAGTCGTTGCGCTGCTTCGGGTTGGGGGCGAACAGTTTCCAGTCCTGGCCGAACTCCGGCTGCACGTAGGCGTTGACCGCGCCGCGGTGGCGGACCGTGAGCACGTTGGGCGGGGCCAGGGTCAGGAAGAGCATGACCGTGTGCGTCAGCACGGCACCGGCCAGCAGGACGGCGGTGCCGGCCAGCGCGGCGAGGGACGCGCGCGACCAGGTGTGGTCGGTGCCGCTGGTGCCGGCCGCGCTGCCCGCGCCGCCCGCGGTGTTCTCGCTGTCCTCGCCGGCCGTGCTCGGCGGGAGACGCGCGCCGTCCGCTTCTTCCGCCGGGGCGCCGGGCCGGGGCGGGGGAAGATACTGCGTCGCCGCCGGGACCGCTCGTGCCGTGCCTTCGGTCGCGGACTGCGTGGATGGTTCCATCGTGTTCCTTACGCCCGGCGGCCCGCGCGGTGGGAGAACCCTGCACCACACGGGCCGCACGCCCGGCGCCTCGTCGGAGACGATCGCCGGGCCTGTGACGGGATGTCCTACCGCTCAGTTGAGGGGGCAGTTGGCGACGCGGGTGCCCTGGTAGTTGATGTCCGGGTGGGCGTCGCTGAGCAGGTCGGCGACCTTGTTGGTGTCGTCACCGCCGTACCACTGCGGGTTGTCGACGACCTCGAACAGCGTCGGGTCTTCCGGAGCGCCCTGCATGACCCCCAGGTTGGACCGGGTGGCCGGCTCCCCGATCGCGTCCTCGAAGTTGTCGTCGGGGCTGTAGCCCGTCTCCACCCACGAGTCCAGGTGCTGGTCCTGGCGCCAGTAGCCGGGGGAGCACCACTCGGCGGGACGCGGGTTGGTGGTCTCACCGTTGGTACCGTTGGTTCCATTGGTCCCGTTGGTACCGTTCGTGCCATTGGTGCCGTTCGTGCCGTTCTGGCCGTTGGTCCCGTTGGATCCGCCGATCAGGCCGATGAGCCCCGTCGTCAGTCCGATGTCACCGAGGATCTTCGGATTGAAGATGGCCTTCTTGGTGCAGTAGTCGAACTTGCCCTTGCAGCTGTGGAAGAGGAGGTATTTGTCGCCCTTCCCCTTCTCGCTCTTGGCGCCCTTTCCGTATCCGGCATCGTGTGCCGCGGACGCCGCGCTGCCGTGGGTGTGGGCCGCCCAGGGCCGCTCCCAGCCCAGCGCCTGGGGGGCGGTGGTGGTGCCCAGCGAGACGGTGAGCACCGAGATGCCCACGAGCAAAGCTCGTTTGACCCGCATGACGCTCCTTTTCCGTTCCGGTGCGAGAACAATTTCCCGCACGTCCAGGCGGATTAGAGCAACGGAAAGGGATGGAAATCAATCAATGCGGCTGGTGGCGCGTCCATCAGGAAATAAAAATGCATCAAAGGGGCGGCTTTTCATCGCATTAACCGACCGGATTTCCGGGGGAGGGCGGGCTCCGGCCTACGGCGCGGAGCCGGAGCGGATCCGGCGGGCGCGAGGCCCGGGGGCGGGAGGCGGCCCTCCGGCGTCGTGTTTGACCTTCGTCACGCCCGGGGTATTCTCTCCGGCTCGATTGGCGTCGGCGTTGCCCCGTATGGCAGACTGTCCGAGTTGCTCGGTCGAGTGTTGATGCTGCGCGCCTCCCGCCGGGAGGACCGGAAGCGAGTCCCACAGTACTCGTCGCCCTAACTGCCACCACGGCAGCACTGGGGCGGACGTACGGGAATCTTCCGGGAAGTGTCGGCGCGGCACCGGCCAGGCACCCGGTGGGCCTTCCGCCCCCGGCTCGCGGTTCCGGCAGGGCCGTGTGCAATCCCGCAGGGATGTTCGAACAAGGGACATCTGTGTCAGCGGGAGCGCGACACGCCCGACCGCGTGGGTCGGAGGAACGAAGGCAGCAGAAGGAATCCACCGGGTTCCAGAGCGTAAGAGAGACAGGACTACTGAGTAGCCATGGCGGGACAGAAGATCCGCATCCGGCTCAAGGCCTACGACCACGAGGTCATCGACAGCTCGGCGAAGAAGATCGTCGAGACGGTGACGCGTACTGGTGCGTCGGTCGCGGGCCCGGTGCCGCTGCCCACTGAGAAGAACGTGTACTGCGTCATCAAGTCGCCGCACAAGTACAAGGACTCGCGCGAGCACTTCGAGATGCGCACGCACAAGCGCCTGATCGACATCCTCGACCCCACCCCCAAGACCGTTGACTCTCTGATGCGACTCGACCTCCCGGCCGGTGTCGACATCGAGATCAAGCTCTGAGGCCGGTGATCTGAGAGATGGCTAAGCAGATCAAGGGCATCCTGGGCGAGAAGCTCGGCATGACGCAGGTGTGGGACGCGAACAACCGCGTCGTCCCGGTCACCGTCGTCAAGGCCGGCCCCAACGTCGTCACCCAGGTCCGTACGAACGATGTCGACGGCTACGAGTCCGTCCAGATCGCTTTCGGCGAGATCGACCCGCGCAAGGTGAACAAGCCCCTCAAGGGCCACTTCGCCAAGGCCGACGTCACCCCCCGTCGCCACCTCGTCGAGATCCGCACCGCGGACGCCTCCGAGTACACGCTGGGCCAGGAGATCACCGCTGAGGTGTTCGAGGCCGGCGTGAAGGTCGACGTGACCGGCAAGAGCAAGGGCAAGGGCTTCGCCGGTGTCATGAAGCGCCACAACTTCCGTGGCCTCGGCGCCGGACACGGCACCCAGCGCAAGCACCGCTCCCCCGGTTCCATCGGTGGCTGCGCCACCCCGGGCCGTGTGTTCAAGGGCCTCCGCATGGCGGGTCGCATGGGCAACGAGCGGGTCACCACCCAGAACCTGACCGTCCACGCCGTTGACGCGGAGAAGGGTCTGCTGCTCATCAAGGGCGCGGTTCCCGGTCCGAACGGCGGCCTCGTCCTGGTCCGCACCGCGGCCAAGGGGGCCTGAGGTAATGAGCACTGTTGACATCCTTTCGCCGGCGGGCGACAAGGCCGGTTCCGTCGAGCTCCCCGCGGAGATCTTCGACGTCGAGAAGGTCAGCATCCCGCTGATCCACCAGGTCGTCGTCGCGCAGCTGGCCGCGGCCCGTCAGGGCACGCACAAGACCAAGACCCGTGGCGAGGTCCGCGGCGGTGGCAAGAAGCCGTACCGCCAGAAGGGCACCGGTCGCGCCCGTCAGGGTTCGACCCGCGCGCCGCAGTTCGCCGGTGGTGGCGTCGTGCACGGTCCCGTGCCGCGTGACTACTCGCAGCGGACCCCGAAGAAGATGAAGGCTGCCGCCCTGCGTCACGCCCTCACCGACCGGGCCCGCCACAACCGCATCCACGTCGTCTCCGGCGTCGTCGAGGGTGAGACCCCGTCGACGAAGGCCGCCAAGACGCTGTTCGGCAAGATCTCGGAGCGCAAGAACCTGCTCCTGGTCGTCGACCGCGCCGACGAGGCCGCGTGGCTGTCCGCCCGCAACCTGCCCCAGGTCCACATCCTGGAGCCGGGCCAGCTGAACACGTACGACGTTCTCGTCTCGGACGACGTGGTCTTCACCAAGGCCGCTTTCGAGTCCTTCGTGTCGGGCCCGAAGGCCAATGACACCGAAGGGAGCGAGGTCTGATGGCTATCCGTCACCCCGCAATCGCCTCCAAGGCGGCGAAGAAGGCCAAGGCCGCTCGCGTCGCCAAGGCGCGTCGCCACGCCGCCGAGGGCAAGAACACCGTCGAGACCCCGCTGAGCAAGTCCTTCACGGACCCCCGTGACGTGCTGCTCAAGCCGGTCGTCTCCGAGAAGAGCTACGCGCTCCTCGACGAGGGCAAGTACACGTTCATCGTCGACCCGAGCGCCAACAAGACCCAGATCAAGCAGGCCGTCCAGGCGGTCTTCTCGGTCAAGGTCACCGGGGTCAACACGATCAACCGCCAGGGCAAGCGCAAGCGGACCCGCACCGGCTTCGGCCAGCGTGCGTCCACCAAGCGCGCGATCGTGACCCTCGCCGAGGGCGACCGTATCGACATCTTCGGCGGTCCGACCGCCTGAGGGCGGTCCGGATCGTCCGATATCGGACGAGGACTGAGAAATGGGAATCCGCAAGTACAAGCCGACTACGCCGGGCCGTCGCGGCTCCAGCGTCGCCGACTTCGTCGAGGTCACGCGGTCCACGCCGGAGAAGTCGTTGGTCCGCCCCCTGCACAGCAAGGGTGGCCGTAACAACTCCGGTCGTGTGACCGTCCGCCACCAGGGTGGTGGCCACAAGCGCGCCTACCGCGTGATCGACTTCCGTCGTCACGACAAGGACGGCGTGCCGGCGAAGGTCGCGCACATCGAGTACGACCCCAACCGCACCGCGCGCATCGCGCTCCTGCACTACGCGGACGGCGAGAAGCGCTACATCCTCGCGCCGCGTGGCCTGAACCAGGGCGACCGCGTCGAGAACGGTCCCGGGGCCGACATCAAGCCGGGCAACAACCTCGCCCTGCGCAACATCCCGGTCGGTACCACGCTGCACGCCATCGAGCTGCGTCCGGGCGGCGGCGCGAAGTTCGCCCGCTCCGCCGGCGCCTCGGTGCAGCTGCTCGCGAAGGAGGGCCAGATGGCCCACCTGCGCATGCCGTCCGGTGAGATCCGCCTGGTCGACGTCCGCTGCCGCGCCACCGTCGGCGAGGTCGGCAACGCCGAGCAGAGCAACATCAACTGGGGCAAGGCGGGCCGCAAGCGGTGGCTGGGCGTCCGCCCGACCGTCCGTGGTGTGGTCATGAACCCGGTTGACCACCCGCACGGTGGTGGTGAGGGCCGGACCTCCGGTGGTCGCCACCCTGTGTCCCCGTGGGGCAAGAAGGAAGGCCGTACTCGTTCGCCCAAGAAGGCGTCGAACAAGTACATCGTCCGCCGCCGCAAGACGAACAAGAAGCGCTAAGGACGGGTTGAGATGCCTCGTAGCTTGAAGAAGGGGCCCTTCGTCGACGACCACCTGATCAAGAAGGTGGACGCCCAGAACGAAGCCGGCACCAAGAACGTCATCAAGACCTGGTCCCGCCGCTCGATGATCGTCCCGGCCATGCTCGGCCACACGATCGCGGTGCACAACGGCAAGACCCACATCCCGGTGTTTGTCACCGAGTCGATGGTCGGCCACAAGCTCGGCGAGTTCTCGCCGACCCGCACCTTCCGGGGCCACGTCAAGGAAGACCGGAAGTCGAAGCGCCGCTAGTCAGCGGGGTGCGAATGACCATGACAAACATCGAAGGGACAACCATGGAAGCCAGGGCCCAGGCGCGGTACATCCGCGTCACGCCCATGAAGGCCCGCCGTGTGGTGGACCTCATCCGTGGCCTGAACGCCACGGAGGCTCAGGCGGTCCTGCGTTTCGCCCCGCAGGCCGCGAGCGTGCCGGTCGGCAAGGTGCTGGACAGCGCCATCGCCAACGCCGCGCACAACTACGACCACACCGATGTCGACAGCCTCTACATCTCCGAGGCCTACGTCGACGAGGGCCCGACCCTGAAGCGGTTCCGTCCGCGCGCCCAGGGCCGTGCCTACCGGATCCGCAAGCGGACCAGCCACATCACCGTGGTCGTCAGCAGCAAGGAAGGAACCCGGTAATGGGCCAGAAGGTAAACCCGCACGGGTTCCGGCTCGGTGTCACGACCGACTTCAAGTCGCGTTGGTACGCCGACAAGCTGTACAAGGACTACGTCAAGGAAGACGTCGCCATCCGTCGGATGATGACGTCCGGCATGGAGCGCGCCGGCATCTCCAAGGTCGAGATCGAGCGCACCCGTGACCGCGTGCGTGTGGACATCCACACCGCTCGTCCGGGCATCGTCATCGGCCGCCGTGGCGCCGAGGCCGACCGCATCCGCGGTGACCTCGAGAAGCTCACGGGCAAGCAGGTCCAGCTGAACATCCTCGAGGTCAAGAACCCCGAGACGGACGCTCAGCTGGTTGCCCAGGCCGTCGCCGAGCAGCTCTCCTCCCGCGTCTCCTTCCGCCGCGCCATGCGTAAGAGCATGCAGTCGGCGATGAAGGCCGGCGCCAAGGGCATCAAGATCCAGTGCGGTGGCCGCCTCGGTGGCGCCGAGATGTCCCGCTCGGAGTTCTACCGCGAGGGCCGCGTGCCCCTGCACACGCTCCGCGCGAACGTGGACTACGGCTTCTTCGAGGCCAAGACGACCTTCGGCCGCATCGGCGTGAAGGTCTGGATCTACAAGGGCGACGTCAAGAACATCGCCGAGGTCCGCGCCGAGAACGCTGCCGCCCGTGCGGGTAACCGCCCGGCCCGCGGTGGCGCCGACCGCCCGGCCCGTGGTGGCCGCGGTGGCGAGCGGCGCGGTCGCAAGCCGCAGCAGGCCGCTGGTTCCGAGGCCCCCAAGGCCGAGGCTCCCGCGTCCGCCGCTCCGGCTGAGAGCACCGGAACGGAGGCCTGACCGACATGCTGATCCCCCGTAGGGTCAAGCACCGCAAGCAGCACCACCCCAAGCGCAACGGCATGTCCAAGGGTGGCACGCAGGTTGCGTTCGGCGAGTACGGCATCCAGGCGCTGACCCCGGCGTATGTGACGAACCGTCAGATCGAGGCCGCTCGTATCGCCATGACGCGTCACATCAAGCGTGGTGGCAAGGTCTGGATCAACATCTACCCGGACCGCCCCCTCACCAAGAAGCCGGCCGAGACCCGCATGGGTTCCGGTAAGGGTTCGCCGGAGTGGTGGGTGGCCAACGTCAAGCCCGGACGCGTGATGTTCGAGCTGTCGTACCCCAACGAGAAGATCGCGCGCGAGGCCCTGACCCGTGCGGCTCACAAGCTGCCGATGAAGTGCAAGATCGTCAAGCGCGAGGCAGGTGAAGCGTGATGTCGGCCGGTACCAAGGCGTCCGAGCTGCGCGAGCTGGGCAACGAGGAGCTCCTCAACAAGCTCCGCGAGGCCAAGGAAGAGCTGTTCAACCTCCGCTTCCAGGCGGCGACGGGTCAGCTCGAGAACCACGGTCGGCTCAAGGCCGTCCGCAAGGACATCGCGCGGATCTACACCCTGATGCGTGAGCGCGAGCTGGGCATCGAGACGGTGGAGAGCGCCTGATGAGCGAGAGCAACGTGACTGAAGAGACCAAGACGGACCGCGGTTTCCGCAAGACCCGTGAGGGTCTGGTCGTCAGCGACAAGATGGACAAGACCGTCGTCGTCGCCGTCGAGGACCGCGTCAAGCACGCGCTGTACGGCAAGGTCATCCGTCGTACGAACAAGCTCAAGGCCCACGACGAGCAGAACGCCGCGGGTGTCGGCGACCGCGTCCTCCTCATGGAGACCCGGCCGCTGTCCGCGACCAAGCGCTGGCGCGTCGTCGAGATCCTCGAGAAGGCCAAGTAATCCCTCCTAGGGGGACTCCCTAGGAATCGTTCCGCCAGGCTCGGGGAGAAGCGTGATTCCTTCACGCTTCTCCCCGGGAACCGGCAGACAACCAGGAGATAGACGTGATCCAGCAGGAGTCGCGACTGCGCGTCGCCGACAACACGGGTGCGAAGGAGATCCTCTGCATCCGTGTGCTCGGCGGCTCCGGTCGCCGCTACGCGGGTATCGGTGACGTCATCGTCGCCACCGTCAAGGACGCGATCCCCGGTGGCAACGTGAAGAAGGGTGACGTCGTCAAGGCGGTCATCGTTCGCACCGTCAAGGAGCGCCGCCGTCCGGACGGCTCGTACATCCGCTTCGACGAGAACGCCGCCGTCATTCTGAAGAACGACGGCGACCCTCGTGGCACCCGTATCTTCGGCCCGGTCGGCCGTGAGCTGCGCGAGAAGAAGTTCATGAAGATCATCTCCCTCGCGCCGGAGGTGCTGTGAGCATGAAGATCAAGAAGGGCGACCTGGTCCAGGTCATCACCGGTAAGGACAAGGGCAAGCAGGGCAAGGTCATCGCGGCCTTCCCCCGCGAGGACCGTGTCCTGGTCGAGGGTGTCAACCGGGTCAAGAAGCACACCAAGGCCGGTCCGACGGCTCGCGGTTCGCAGGCCGGCGGCATCGTCACCACCGAGGCGCCGATCCACGTCTCCAACGTCCAGCTGGTCGTGGAGAAGGACGGCAAGAAGGTCGTGACCCGCGTCGGTTACCGCTTCGACGACGAAGGCAACAAGATCCGCGTTGCCAAGCGGACGGGTGAGGACATCTGATGGCGACCACCACCACTCCGCGTCTGAAGCAGAAGTACCGTGAGGAGATCACGGGCAAGCTGCGTGACGAGTTCAAGTACGAGAACGTCATGCAGATCCCCGGTCTCGTCAAGATCGTGGTCAACATGGGTGTGGGCGACGCCGCCCGCGACTCCAAGCTGATCGAGGGCGCCATCCGCGACCTCACCACGATCACCGGTCAGAAGCCGGCCGTCACCAAGGCCCGCAAGTCCATCGCGCAGTTCAAGCTGCGTGAGGGCCAGCCGATCGGTGCCCACGTCACGCTCCGTGGCGACCGCATGTGGGAGTTCCTGGACCGCACCCTGTCGCTCGCGCTCCCGCGCATCCGCGACTTCCGCGGCCTGTCCCCCAAGCAGTTCGACGGCCGTGGCAACTACACCTTCGGTCTCACGGAGCAGGTCATGTTCCACGAGATCGACCAGGACAAGATCGACCGCGTCCGGGGTATGGACATCACCGTGGTCACCACGGCGACCAACGACGCTGAGGGCCGCGCGCTCCTCCGTCACCTCGGCTTCCCCTTCAAGGAGGCGTGAGCGAGATGGCGAAGAAGGCTCTGATCGCGAAGGCTGCCCGCAAGCCCAAGTTCGGCGTGCGTGCGTACACCCGTTGCCAGCGCTGCGGTCGTCCGCACTCCGTGTACCGCAAGTTCGGCCTGTGCCGCGTGTGCCTTCGTGAGATGGCTCACCGTGGCGAGCTGCCGGGCGTGACCAAGAGCTCCTGGTAATCCCCCCAATCAGGGATTCACAGGGCTCTCGGTAAGCATCTGGGGCGGCAGGACGTCCAGCCCACATGCCTTAGGCTTGTGGGGTTGGGCGTCTGCCGCCGCCCTTAAGACTTACTACGCCGTAGGTCCACCGCGCCGCACCCGTCCCGTCTCGGATCGGGGAGAGGGATGGCGCACCAGGAAACCCCGGCGAGAGAGGCCGAAGGCCAATTCATGACCATGACTGATCCGATCGCAGACATGCTGACGCGTCTGCGGAACGCGAACTCGGCGTACCACGACTCCGTGGCGATGCCGCACTCGAAGATCAAGTCGCACATCGCGGAGATCCTCCAGCAGGAGGGCTTCATCACGGGCTGGAAGGTCGAGGACGCCGAGGTCGGCAAGAACCTCGTCCTGGAGCTGAAGTTCGGCCCCAACCGTGAGCGCTCCATCGCGGGCATCAAGCGGATCTCCAAGCCCGGTCTCCGGGTGTACGCGAAGTCCACCAACCTGCCGAAGGTTCTGGGCGGCCTGGGCGTGGCCATCATCTCCACGTCCCACGGGCTCCTGACCGACAAGCAGGCGCAGAAGAAGGGCGTGGGTGGGGAAGTCCTCGCCTACGTCTGGTAATTCGGGAACGGAGGAGAGACACAATGTCGCGTATCGGCAAGCTCCCCATCCCGGTTCCCGCCGGCGTGGACGTCACCATCGACGGCCGTACGGTCTCGGTCAAGGGCCCCAAGGGCGAACTGACCCACACCGTTGTCGCGCCGATCGACATCGCTAAGGGCGAGGACGGCACCCTCCAGGTGCTGCGCCCGAACGACGAGCGGCAGAGCAAGGCCCTGCACGGCCTGTCCCGCACGCTGGTGGCGAACATGATCACCGGTGTGACCCAGGGATACGTCAAGAAGCTCGAGATCAGCGGTGTCGGTTACCGCGTCCAGGCCAAGGGCTCCAACCTGGAGTTCTCCCTGGGCTACAGCCACCCGATCCTGGTCGAGGCCCCCGAGGGCATCACCTTCAAGGTGGAGACCCCGACCCGTTTCTCGGTCGAGGGCATCGACAAGCAGAAGGTCGGCGAGGTTGCGGCCAACATCCGCAAGCTGCGCAAGCCCGACCCGTACAAGGCCAAGGGCGTCAAGTACGAGGGCGAAGTCATCCGCCGCAAGGTCGGAAAGGCGGGTAAGTAAGCCATGGCATACGGGCAGAAGATCCTGAAGGGCGACGCCTACAAGCGCGCCGCGATCAAGCGCCGTCACATCCGGATCCGCAAGCGGATCAACGGTACGGCGGAGCGTCCCCGTCTGGTCGTGACCCGCTCCAACCGCCACATCGTGGCGCAGGTGATCGACGACCTGAAGGGCCACACCCTGGCGTCGGCGTCCACCCTGGACAGCTCGATCCGCGGTGGCGAGGGCGACAAGTCCGCGCAGGCCAAGCAGGTCGGCGCCCTGGTCGCCGAGCGTGCCAAGGCCGCCGGTGTCGAGGCCGTCGTGTTCGACCGTGGTGGTAACCAGTACGCGGGGCGCATCGCCGCCCTGGCGGACGCCGCCCGCGAGGCCGGACTCAAGTTCTGAGTCCTGGTTCCGTAGCTAGCGGAGACAGAGAGAGGTAATTCCAATGGCTGGACCCCAGCGCCGCGGTGGCGGTGCCGGTGGCGGCGAGCGGCGGGACCGGAAGGGCCGTGACGGCGGCGCAGCTGCCGCCGAGAAGACCGCGTACGTTGAGCGCGTCGTCGCGATCAACCGCGTCGCCAAGGTTGTGAAGGGTGGTCGTCGCTTCAGCTTCACCGCGCTGGTCGTGGTGGGCGACGGTGACGGCACCGTGGGTGTCGGATACGGCAAGGCCAAGGAGGTGCCGGCCGCCATCGCCAAGGGCGTTGAGGAGGCCAAGAAGCACTTCTTCAAGGTCCCCCGCATCCAGGGCACCATCCCGCACCCCATCCAGGGTGAGAAGGCTGCCGGCGTCGTGCTGCTCAAGCCCGCGTCGCCCGGTACCGGTGTTATCGCCGGTGGTCCGGTGCGTGCCGTGCTCGAGTGCGCCGGTATCCACGACGTGCTGTCGAAGTCGCTCGGCTCCGACAACGCGATCAACATCGTGCACGCGACCGTGGAGGCCCTGAAGGGCCTGCAGCGTCCCGAGGAGATCGCGGCCCGCCGTGGTCTGCCGCTCGAGGACGTCGCCCCCGCGGCTCTGCTGCGCGCTCGTGCCGGGGCAGGTGTGTGATCATGGCGCAGCTCAAGATCACGCAGGTCAAGTCCTACATCGGCAGCAAGCAGAACCACCGTGACACCCTGCGTTCCCTTGGTCTCAAGGGGATCAACACGCAGGTCGTCAAGGAGGACCGCCCCGAGTTCCGCGGCATGGTGCACACCGTCCGCCACCTCGTGACGGTCGAGGAGGTCGACTGATCATGGCGGAGCAGAACCCGCTGAAGATCCACAACCTCCGTCCCGCCCCCGGCGCCAAGACCGCCAAGACCCGTGTCGGTCGTGGTGAGGCGTCGAAGGGTAAGACGGCCGGTCGTGGTACGAAGGGCACGAAGGCCCGTTACCAGGTTCCGGAGCGCTTCGAGGGTGGCCAGATGCCGCTCCACATGCGCCTCCCGAAGCTGAAGGGCTTCAAGAACCCGTTCAAGACCGAGTACCAGGTCGTGAACCTGGACAAGCTCGCCTCCCTCTACCCCGAGGGTGGGGAGGTCACGGTCGAGGACCTGGTCGCCAAGGGCGCCGTTCGCAAGAACAGCCTCGTCAAGGTGCTCGGCCAGGGCGAGGTCTCCGTGGCGCTGCAGGTGACGGTCGACGCCGTCTCCGGCTCCGCCAAGGAGAAGATCACCGCCGCCGGCGGTTCCGTCACCGAGCTCGTCTGAACCTCACAGGCGTCTCGATGACCTGAGCGGTCCCGACCGGGGATACCCCACAAATGGGGTATCCCCGGTTGGTCGTTCCTAGGGCGGCAGTCTCGCCGGTAAGGTGGCCTGCACTGCCCTCTTTTCACAGGGTGCTTCACTTCGGGCACTCTGAGCGGCAGTTGACCGTTACTTATTCGTCGAACCTCAAGACCGTCACCCTTGACGCAGTTGCGCGGGGGTCGCAGGAGGCACCGTGCTCACCGCGTTCGCCCGGGCGTTCAAGACGCCCGACCTGCGCAAGAAGCTGCTCTTCACGCTCGGCATCATCGTGGTCTACCGGGTCGGTACGCACATCCCGATCCCAGGCGTCGACTACCGGAACGTCCAGACCTGTATCGACGCGGCCCAGGCCAACCAGGGCCTGTTCGGGCTGGTCAACATGTTCAGTGGCGGCGCGCTGCTGCAGATCACGATCTTCGCGCTGGGCATCATGCCGTACATCACGGCGAGTATCATTCTGCAGCTGCTGACCGTGGTGATCCCGCGCCTGGAAGCCCTGAAGAAGGAGGGCCAGGCCGGCACGGCGAAGATCACGCAGTACACCCGCTACCTGACGATCGCTCTCGCCATCCTCCAGGGCACCGGCCTCGTCGCCACCGCCCGCAGCGGCGCCCTGTTCCAGGGCTGCCCGGTGGCCAGCCAGATCGTCCCCGACCAGTCGATCTTCGTCACCATCACCATGGTCATCACCATGACCGCCGGTACGGCCGCCGTGATGTGGCTCGGTGAGCTCATCACCGACCGCGGCATCGGCAACGGCATGTCGATCCTGATGTTCATCTCGATCGCCGCCACCTTCCCGTCCGCCCTGTGGGCCATCAAGGAGCAGGGCTCCCTGGCCGACGGCTGGATCGAGTTCGGCACGGTCGTCGCGGTCGGTCTCGTCGTGATCGGTCTCGTGGTCTTCGTCGAGCAGGCCCAGCGCCGCATTCCGGTCCAGTACGCGAAGCGCATGATCGGCCGCCGCTCCTACGGCGGTACGTCGACGTACATCCCGCTGAAGGTCAACCAGGCCGGCATCATCCCTGTGATCTTCGCCTCGTCGCTGCTCTACATCCCGGCGCTGATCGCGCAGTTCGCCGGCGGAAACTCCGGCTGGAAGGTGTGGATCGAGAAGAATCTCGCGCTGCCGGACGCCCCGGCACACATCGTCCTCTACTTCTTCCTGATCATTTTCTTCGCCTTCTTCTACGTGGCCATCTCGTTCAACCCCGAGGAAGTCGCGGACAACATGAAGAAGTATGGTGGCTTCATCCCGGGCATCCGGGCTGGCCGACCGACCGCTGAGTACCTTTCGTACGTGCTCAACCGGATCACCTGGCCGGGTTCGCTGTACTTGGGGCTGATCGCTCTCGTGCCAACGATGGCGTTGGCTGGTTTCGGGGCAAACCAGAACTTCCCGTTCGGCGGGACCAGCATCCTGATCATCGTGGGTGTCGGCCTCGAGACGGTGAAGCAGATCGAGAGCCAGCTCCAGCAGCGCAATTACGAAGGGTTCCTCCGCTGATGCGAATCGTCCTCGTCGGGCCGCCGGGCGCCGGGAAGGGAACGCAGGCCGCGTTCCTGGCCACAAACCTGTCGATCCCGCACATCTCCACGGGCGACCTGTTCCGGGCCAACATCAGCCAGCAGACGGAACTCGGCAAACTGGCGAAGTCCTACATGGACGCGGGCAACCTCGTGCCCGACGAGGTCACCATCGCCATGGCGAAGGACCGCATGGAGCAGCCGGACGCCGAGAACGGTTTCCTGCTGGACGGCTTCCCCCGCAACGTCTCCCAGGCCGAGGCGCTGGACGAGCTGCTCGAGACCGAGAGCATGCAGCTCGACGCCGTGCTCGACCTGGAGGTCCCCGAGGACGAGGTGGTCAAGCGGATCGCCGGCCGCCGCATCTGCCGCAACGACTCGTCGCACGTCTTCCACGTGACGTACAAGCAGCCGGCCAAGGACGGCGTCTGCGACGTCTGCGGCGGCGAGCTCTACCAGCGGGACGACGACTCCGAGGAGACGGTCCGGACGCGGCTGGAGGTCTACCACACCCAGACCGAGCCGATCATCGACTACTACAAGGCGCAGGGCCTGGTGGTCACGATCTCGGCGCTCGGCAAGGTGGAGGACGTCACGACGCGCGCCATGGAGGCGCTCAAGCGTGGCGAGGGCGACAAGTAGTCGTTCGTACGCAGCTACGGCCGCGGTCCCCTCGGGGGCCGCGGCTGCTGTGCGGGCGGGGCCCCTCGTGCGGCCCCGTATCGTTGAAGGCGTCCGTACTCGCTGAAGGTCCAGAAAGGCCGTAGCCCCCATGGTGCAGATCAAGAGCCCCGAGCAGATCGCCAAGATGCGTGAGGCGGGGCTGGTCGTCGCCGCCATCCACGCGGCGACCCGCGAGGCCGCCGTCCCCGGGGCCACGACGAAGGATCTGGACCAGGTCGCCCGCAAGGTGCTCGCCGAGCACAACGCCAAGCCGAACTTCCTCGGCTACGGCGGCTTCCCGGCGACCATCTGCACGTCCGTGAACGAGGTCGTCGTCCACGGCATCCCCTCCGACGACGTCGTCCTCAAGGACGGGGACGTCATCTCCATCGACTGCGGCGCGATCATCGACGGCTGGCACGGCGACGCGGCCTTCACCGCCTTCGTCGGCTCCGGTCACGCCCCGGAGCTGATCGAGCTCTCCCGGGTGACCGAGGAGTCGATGTGGGCCGGCATCGCGGCCATGAAGCAGGGCAACCGCCTGGTCGACGTCTCCCGGGCGATCGAGACGTACATCCGCCGCCAGCCCAAGCCGGGCGGCGGCAAGTACGGGATCATCGAGGACTACGGCGGGCACGGCATCGGCACCGAGATGCACATGGACCCGCACCTGCTGAACTACGTCGACCGGCGGCGGGGCAAGGGGCCGAAGCTGGTGCCCGGGTTCTGCCTCGCGATCGAGCCGATGGTCTCGCTCGGGACGCCGAAGACGGAGGTCCTCCAGGACGACTGGACGGTCGTCACGACGGACGGTACGTGGTCGTCGCACTGGGAGCACTCGGTTGCGCTGACCGAGGCGGGGCCGCTGGTGCTGACGGCTCCCGACGGGGGGAAGGCGAAGCTCGCCGAGCTGGGGGTCGTCGCGGCTCCCGATCCGCTGGGCTGAGCGCCGCCGCCCTTTGAGGTGGGCGGTCCGGTCGTCCCGGCGGCTGCGGGTTCGTCGTGGTCGTTCGCGCAGTTCCCCGCGCCCCTGAAGGGGCGCTTAAAGATCTGCCCGCAGGGGCAGACTCTCTCGATTCGTGTTTCCGGGGGCCCTGACGTAGACTGACTCGTCGGCTCTTGTGCATCCGCATGTCTGCATGCGCTCGCACTGAGTCGATCAAGGTAGTCGATTCGAAGGGCGAAGCGTGGCCAAGAAGCAAGGTGCCATCGAGATCGAGGGCACTGTCGTCGAGTCTCTGCCGAACGCCATGTTCAAGGTCGAGCTCCAGAACGGCCACCAGGTCCTGGCACACATCAGCGGCAAGATGCGTATGCACTACATCCGCATCCTCCCTGACGACCGGGTCGTGGTGGAGCTGTCTCCGTACGACCTGACGCGTGGCCGGATCGTCTACCGCTACAAGTAGATCTTGCCTGTGCCCCGGCCTGCCGGGGTGGTGGCACTGACCCGGAGAACCTCACACCCATGAAGGTCAAGCCGAGCGTCAAGAAGATCTGCGACAAGTGCAGGGTGATCCGCCGTCACGGCCGGGTCATGATCATCTGCGAGAACCCGCGCCACAAGCAGCGCCAGGGCTGACGCACGATCGATCGCTCCCTCTGCACCGACTTCGCAGAGATTCGCGCGACGCGAGCTGAATATGTTCATACGCAGGGCCCAGGCGGACGGCTGTTCGTCTGACACCCCCGGTTCGGAGGCCGGGGACCCAGTTCGTACCTGGTACGGCGGCTGGGAGTCGGTCCTGTGGAAGACCTCCGACAAGCAACTGGAGCCATTGAATGGCACGCGTTTCCGGTGTTGACATCCCGCGCGACAAGCGCGTGGAGATCGCCCTCACCTACGTGTTCGGCATCGGCCGGACCCTCTCGCAGCAGACGCTGGCCGCGACCGGCGTCGACCCGAACACCCGCGTTCGCGACCTCTCCGAGGAGCAGCTCGTCGCGATTCGCGAGTACGTCGACAACAACATCAAGACCGAGGGTGACCTCCGTCGCGAGATCCAGGCCGACATCCGCCGCAAGGTGGAGATCGGTACCTACCAGGGTCTGCGCCACCGTCGTGGTCTGCCCGTCCGCGGTCAGCGCACCAGCACCAACGCGCGTACCCGCAAGGGCCCGCGTCGCGCCATCGCCGGCAAGAAGAAGCCGGGCAAGAAGTAGTCCTCAGCGGACGCTCGTCAGCGGTCTTCGCTGCAGGACCGACCACCTCCCGTAGGAGTTATAGATGCCCCCCAAGGGACGTCAGGGCGCTGCCAAGAAGGTGCGCCGCAAGGAAAAGAAGAACGTCGCTCACGGCCACGCGCACATCAAGAGCACGTTCAACAACACGATCGTCTCGATCACGGACCCGTCCGGCAACGTGATCTCCTGGGCCTCCGCCGGCCACGTCGGCTTCAAGGGCTCCCGGAAGTCCACGCCGTTCGCCGCGCAGATGGCCGCCGAGTCGGCTGCCCGCCGCGCCCAGGAGCACGGCATGCGCAAGGTCGACGTGTTCGTGAAGGGCCCGGGTTCCGGTCGTGAGACCGCGATCCGTTCCCTGCAGGCCACGGGCCTCGAGGTCGGCTCCATCCAGGACGTCACCCCGACCCCGCACAACGGCTGCCGTCCGCCGAAGCGTCGTCGCGTCTGACGCATCGGCTTCGCTGGTCGGCATCCTGCTGGGGGTGCGGGGGTCGCCCCCCGCAATGTCGCAGCACGGTTGCCGTCCGCCGAAGCGTCGTCGCGTCTGACGCGGCGCCTTCGGGCTCACGGTTTTCGGGCGGTACGGCTCCTTCGGGCCGTATCGCCCGTACCCTTGCAGTACCCGTCCCTTTCTGTCGGGGACGGTTCAAGTCGGGCGTCAAATAGCGGGCGCCCCCGACTGAAGGATCTGATCCACACATGCTGATCGCTCAGCGTCCCTCGTTGACCGAAGAGGTCGTCGACGAGTTCCGCTCCCGGTTCGTGATCGAGCCGCTGGAGCCGGGCTTCGGTTACACCCTCGGCAACTCCCTCCGCCGGACCCTGCTGTCCTCCATCCCCGGTGCGGCTGTCACCAGCATCCGCATCGACGGTGTCCTGCACGAGTTCACCACCGTGCCGGGCGTCAAGGAGGACGTCACCGACCTGATCCTCAACATCAAGCAGCTGGTCGTCTCCTCGGAGCACGACGAGCCGGTCGTGATGTACCTGCGCAAGCAGGGCCCGGGTCTGGTCACCGCCGCCGACATCGCGCCCCCGGCCGGTGTCGAGGTGCACAACCCCGACCTCGTCCTCGCCACGCTCAACGGCAAGGGCAAGCTGGAGATGGAGCTGACGGTCGAGCGCGGCCGCGGTTACGTCTCCGCCGTGCAGAACAAGCAGGTCGGCCAGGAGATCGGCCGGATCCCGGTCGACTCGATCTACTCGCCGGTGCTCAAGGTCACGTACAAGGTCGAGGCCACGCGTGTCGAGCAGCGGACCGACTTCGACAAGCTGATCGTCGACGTCGAGACCAAGCAGGCGATGCGTCCGCGTGACGCCATGGCCTCCGCCGGCAAGACCCTGGTCGAGCTGTTCGGTCTCGCCCGCGAGCTGAACATCGACGCCGAGGGCATCGACATGGGCCCGTCCCCGACGGACGCCGCCCTGGCCGCCGACCTGGCGCTGCCGATCGAGGAGCTGGAGCTCACGGTCCGCTCCTACAACTGCCTCAAGCGCGAGGGCATCCACTCCGTGGGTGAGCTCGTGGCGCGTTCCGAGGCGGACCTGCTCGACATCCGCAACTTCGGTGCGAAGTCGATCGACGAGGTCAAGGCGAAGCTGGCGGGTATGGGCCTGGCGCTGAAGGACTCGCCTCCCGGGTTCGACCCGACCGCCGCCGCGGACGCGTTCGGTGCCGATGACGATGCTGACGCCGGTTTCGTGGAGACCGAGCAGTACTGATTCGGCTGCCGGTCCGTTGTGGCTGGTCGCGCAGTTCCCCGCGCCCCTGTCGGGGCGCCGTGGGAGGCGGCCCGGCTCGACGACGACACCCGGCATGCGGTGTTCCTCTCGGAGGGCCTCGGCCACGCCTTCATGGCCCTGACCGACGACGCG
>NZ_JBEYZD010000046.1:0-72471 GCF_040645895.1 Streptomyces olindensis
TGGATTTCCGCGGTGTGCTCTACCGACCGGCGGGGGGGGCCGCCGCGCCGCGCAGGACCGCGCGGCGCGAGAGGGGGTACGGCACGTCGGTCATGAGCCTTCCTGGTACGGCCGTTCAGAGCGCCAGCAGCGCGGCCGGGTTGAGTGAGGTGACGGCCCGGACCTGCTGGGGCGTCAGGCCCGCCTCGGCGAACCAGCGCTCGCTGACCGTCAGCCACGCGGCCGGGTCGGGCTGGTCCGGCTGTCCCAGGTCGGAGCTGAACACCACCCGGGGGTGGGCGCGGACGACGTCCCCCAGGTGCCGGGCGTCGCGGTGCCCGAGCAGCAGGGTCAGGGCGGTGACCTCGACGTGGACGCCCGGCACGTCGGCGATTCGGGCGAGGTCGTCGAGGGTGAGGCCGGTCATCGGGTGCGTGGGGTGGGTCAGCAGCAGCCGGGGCAGCTCCAGGCGGGCCGCCTCCTCGACGACGCGCAGGGTCTCCTCGCGGTCGCAGTGGCCCGTCGCCAGGACGACCGGCAGGTCCCGGGCGGCCCGCAAGACCTCGCGCACGGGGCGCCTGAGCCGCCCGGTGTCGTCCGTGACCCGGGCGCCGCGCCAGCGGTCGGGGTCCAGCCGGGGGTGGAAGGGCTGCCGGCGCAGCCGGGACGCGTGGGCGGGGCCGACCAGGGTGGGGAGGTGGACGACCAGCCGGGCGGGGCCGTCCTCGCCGTGGGTGTAGACGGCCTGCTCCACGACCCGGGGGTGCACGCCCCCGGCGAGGTCGTTGAGGACCACGGTGCCGGAGACGGGCAGCCCCTCCTGGCGGGCCTCCCACGCGCTCGCCGCGGTGCAGCCCAGGTGGCTCTTGATGACCACCCAGCCGTCGATGTCGGCGTAGGCCCGGCCGGCGCCGCCGGTGGTGAGGCGGCGCCGGTACAGGTCGGGTCCCGCGTGGTAGTGGACGTCCACCACCCGCCGCGCGAGCTCACGCATCGGCGGTCTGCCGGGCCGGGCCCTCCCAGGGGCGGGCGTAGCCGAACCGCTTGCGGGCCTCGTCCAGGCGCAGCCCGCCGCCCACGGCCTCGGCGATCGCGGTCTCGGTCCGCTCCACGCGCTCGGCCCGGTCGGCGACCTCGGCGGCGTGCGCCGCGGGGACGACGAGGACGCCGTTGTCGTCGGCGACGACGACGTCGCCGGGGCGCACGGTCACGTCGCCGACGGTGACGGCCCGCCCGGTCGCGGCGAGTTCCACCCGGTTCTTGCCGCTGACCATGGTGGCGCCGGTGCTGAACAGCGGGTAGCCGGCGGCCCGGATCTCGTCGATGTCCCGGGCGGAGCCGTGCACGGCGGTGCCGCGCACACCGCGGCTGCGGGCCACCGAGGTCAGCAGCGAACCCCAGTTGGTGCAGGTGGTGCTGCCCGCGTTGTCGACGACCACGAAGGCGCCGGCGGGCACGTCGTCCAGGTAGTTCGCCGCGTTGCGGAAGCCCTGGCCGTCGCCGCCCACCGGCCGGTAGGTGACGGTGTACGCCAGGCCGGCCGTCCGGGCGCCGGGCACCCGGGCGCTCAGCCCGGCGAGCACCCCGCCGACGCCGAGGCTGTCCAGGGCGTCGGAGACGGAGGCGGTGTCCAGACGGGCCAGCCGGTCGACGACGTCCTCGGGGACGACGGTGTTCTCCTCCGGTCCGGCCTCCGCACGTCCCAGCCGGTCGGCGACGGCGCGCGCCACCTGGCGGGTGCCCGCCGTGCCGCCCAGGTCGTAGGTGACGGTCGTCCGGGCGCGGGCGACGGTCCGCACGGCGTCGCGCAGTTCCTCCCCCGGCACGTCGAAGCCGAGGTGGTCGAGCATCTGGGCGACGGTGAGGAGCATCGCCATGGGGTTGGCCTTGTCCTGGCCCACCATGCCGGGGGCGCTGCCGTGCACCGGCTCGAAGTAGCTGCCGTGGTCGCCGATGTTGCCGCTGGGGGCGAGACCGAGTCCGCCCATGACGCCGGCGCCGAGGTCGGAGAGGATGTCGCCGAACATGTTCTCGGCGACCAGCACGCCGAACCGTTCGGGCCTGCGGACCATCCACAGGGCGACGGCGTCGACGTTGAGGATCTCGGTCTCGATGTCCGGGTGGTCCCGGGCGATCAGCTCAAGGCGCTCGCGCAGCAGGTTGCCGCTGTTGCGGAGCACCATCGGCTTGTCGACGACCGTGAGCAGCCGCTTGCCGTGGGCCTCGGCGTGGGCGAAGCCGAAGCGGAGCAGGCGGTCGATGCCGTGGCGGGTCTGCAGGCGCAGGGTGAGGCTCGTGTCCTCCGGGCCCGAGGCGGCCGCGTTCGGGTGGTGCCGTACGGCGTTCCAGAGCGGCTCGTCGAGGCCGTGGACGTCGATGCCGGCGTACAGGCCCTCGGTGTTCTCGCGGATGACGGTGAAGTCGAACCGGCCGCCGTCCAGGTCGGTGACGGGGCGGATGTTGGCGTACAGGCCGAGGCGCTGGCGGAGCTGGAGGACCGGCGAGACGTACTTCAGTCCGGTGCCGCGCAGGGAGGGGTCGAGTTCGGCCTCCGTCTCGCGCAGGGGCTTGCTGGTGATGGCGCCCAGGAGGCAGGTGTCGGTCTCCTGGAGGAGCTTCCAGGTGCGCTGGGGGACGGGGTCGCCCTCCTGGCGCCAGCAGTCCCAGCCGATGTCGCCGAGCCGGAAGTCCAGGGGCAGGCCGAGTTTCTCCACGGTGTCGAGGGCGGCGGAGACGACCTCCGGGCCGATGCCGTCGCCCGGGAGGACGGCGACGCTCTTGGTCGGGGTCGGCTTCATGTCAGTCCCTTCTCCCGCAGGAAGGTCTCGATGAGTGCGGAGACCTCAGCGGGCTGATCGGTGTGGGGGCGCATGCCGGCGTCGGGGACGACGTGCACCCGGTGGTGCGGCGCGGCGGCGGTGTGCCGTGCCGTCACGAGCTGGGAACGCCCCCCGACGAGGTGCAGCAGGGGCCCGGGGTGGGCCGCGACGGCCGGTGTCACGTCGATGCCGCACAGCAGCCGCAGGCCCTGGCCGAGCCGGCGGGCGGCGGTGCGGCGGGAGGTGGACTCCGAGAGGGGTGCGCCGGGGCCGGGCCGGGGCGTGCCCTCCGGCAGGACGCGGTGGTGCAGGAGGGTGAGGGCCGCGTCCGGGTCGCCCGTGGCCGCCAGGTCGGCGATCTCCGTGAGGCGCTGTTCCAGCGGCGTGTCCGAGCGGGCCGGGCCCGAGACCAGCAGGACGCCGGTCTCGGGGGCGACGTACGGGAGCAGTCCCTGGGCGACGGCTCCGCCCAGGGCGTTCCCGCACAGCAGGTCCACGGGGCCGAACTCCGGGAGCAGGGCCCGCCAGCGGGCGACGAGGTCGGCCAGGGTGCGCACGTCCTCGTCCAGCAGCGCGAGCGTGTCGACGACGGTCACCCGAAGCCCGGCCCGCGCCCCGGCCGCCCGTGCGCGGGAACCTGCCCCGGTCCCGGTGCGGGCTCCGGCTTCTGCCCGGGCCCCGGCTTCTTCCCAGGCCCCGGCGCGGACTTCGAGGCCCGCCCCGGCCCGCGTTCCCGGACCCGTACCGCTCCCCGCGCGCACCGCGCCCGCGGCGTGGCGGCCCGCCGCCGCGGGAGCCGGGTGCGTCCCGGTCCCCGGAACCGCTTCCCCGCCCGCCGCCCCCGTCAGCGTCTCGATGACCGGGGCGAAGAACGCTCCCTCGTCCCAGGCCGGTGTCACGGGGGCGAAGACCAGGGCGTGGGCCGTGCCGGTGGTGGTCCGGGGGTCGTGGACCACCACCGGGACGGCGGGTCCGGCGTGGGTCACCGGACGCCCGCGAGGGTGCGCGCGGTGGCGATGACCTCGCCGTGCCGGCCCACCAGTTCCTTGCGGTGCTCCACCGGCAGGTCGTACCGGCCCAGCACCAGGTCCGGCAGCGGCAGCGAGGGCCTGCCCTCCGGGACGTTCGCGAGCAGCAGGTCCGCCAGCTCCAGCACGGGCGCCAGGTTCAGGCGCGCGGCGGCCTCCGGGTCGGTGCGGTCGAGGTGCGCCAGCCACTGCTCGGCGATGAGGTTGCCCGGGCCCTTGCCCATGCCCTGGATGGAGGAGTCCATCCAGGTCGCGCCGGCGGCCTCGGCGCTGATGGCGTTGGCGAGGGCGAGCCCCAGGTTGTTGTGGGCGTGCAGCCCGACCGGACGCCCGGTGACCGACTTGGTCAGGGTGGTCAGGTGGGCGCTGTCCATCGGCGACAGGCTGCCGTTGGAGTCGGCCAGGTAGACGAACTCGGCGCCCGCGTCGGTCGCCGCCGCGGCCACCTCGACCACGTCGCGGCCCGGCCACTGGGTGATCCGGGCGAAGTTGACGCCCACGGTGAAGCCGATGTCGCGGGCCTGGCGGATGTAGTCCAGGCCGGGCTCGTAGCCCCGGGCGGGCAGGATGATCCGGACCAGCCGCGCCCCGGCCGCGTACATGGCGGGCAGGTCGTCGCGGGTGATGTTCTTCGGGTGCAGGATCATCGCGACGTGCCGGGGACCGATCTCCTGGGCCATCGCGGCGATGTAGTCGTCGTCGCCGCGGCCGGTGATCCCCAGGTTCGGCATCGGGACCAGCGAGCCCTTGCGGTAGGCGATCTCGACCCAGTCGAACCCGGCCTCGACGCTCAGTTTGGCGTGCTTGAGGGCGTAGCCGAGCGGGAAGTCGAAGCCGTTGCGATAACCGCCGTCGCGGAGGGTGACATCGATGTTGACCATACTCATGGGTCCTCCAGGGGACTGACGTGAGGGTGTGTCAGACGGACTGATGGGCCTGGGCCGCGTGGTGCGCGGCGAGCCGGCCGAAGATCAGCGAGCGCAGGACCGACGTGGCCGGCGGGTAGGCCTTGTAGAAGAGGCCGGTGGCCTCACCGGCGGCGTACAGGCCGGGGATGGCGGTGCCGGACGGGGTGACGACCCGGGCGTCGAGGTCGGTGCGGACGCCGCCGTAGGTGAAGCAGATCGCGGCGGTCACCGGCACGCCGATGAACGGCGCGGTGTCCAGGGGCGTGGCCCAGTTGGACTTCGGCGGGGTGAGGCCGACGGTGCTCTTGCCGTCGAGGCGGGTCGGGTCGAACTCGCCCGGTCCGACGCCCGCGTTGAACTCGGCGACGGTCTTCTGCAGCCCCTCGGCGTCGATGCCGAGCTTGTCGGCGAGCTCCTCCAGGGTGTCCGCCTGCTCCGGCGGCACGTCGCTGAGAAGCGAGTTCATGATGCCCGGGATGGCGAGGGTCTTGGCGTCGGCGATCCAGTACGCCTCCTGGTCCTGGTTCCGCCAGATCTCGTAGCCGACGTGCTCGAAGGTGTTGTCCCAGGTGTCGCGGCCCTCGTCGAAGAAGCGCTGCATGCGGCCGTTGACGAAGATGCCGCAGCTGAAGCCGTACAGCACCGCGTCGGCCTTGGTGGTGCGGCGGTCGACCGGCTCGGCGTGGATGCCGTCGAACTGGCCGGCCGTGTCGGCGCCGAGCTCCAGGGCCATGCGCAGGGCGTCGCCGCGGTTGTTGGCGATGCCGGGCGCGATCAGCGGCAGGTCGCAGGCGCGGTCGCCGACGTAGCGGGTGAGCATCTCTGTGTTGCCCTCGAAGCCGCCGCAGGCCAGGACCACGGCACGGCCGTCGAGCCGACGGGTGCGGCCGTCGGGGCCGCGCACCACGACGCCGTCGACGGCACCGTCGTCGGAGGTGGTCAGGCGCAGCGCCTCGGTCTCGTAGTGGATGTCGACGCGGGGGTCGTTCTCCAGGGCCGCGCCGAGGTGCTCGACGATGGAGGCGCCGCCGCCGCGCGGGCTGGCGGGCGGGGTCATGGAGGGGGTGCCGCCCTCGAAGGTGTGCGGCAGCGGGAAGTCGGCGTAGTCGATCTGGACGCCGTGCTTCTCGACGAAGGCGAGGGTCTGCGGGGACTCCCGCTCGACCGTGCGGCAGTACTCGACGTCGGCGAGGCCGCCGGAGACGCGGCCGACGTGCTCGGCCCAGTCGGTGTCGAGCCTGCGCTCCTGGTCGACGCGGAGGAAGGCGCCGGTCCAGCGGGTGGCGCCGCCGCGCTCCTCCTTGGTGGAGCGTTCGAGGATCGCGATGCGGGCGGGCGTGGCGCGTCCTTCGGTGGCCTCGGCGTAGGAGAGGGCGGCGGACAGGCCGGCGGCGCCGAATCCGACGACGACGAGGTCGTACGGCGTGGCGGGCGTGGCGGGGACGGACATGGTGGCTCCTTGAGCGTCTTGCGGGTGTGCCGTGGGGTGCGCGGAGGGGCGGGTCAGCGGTTGGGGCTGATGACCCGGCTGGTGCGGTAGAGGCGGTACTTGGCGCCGGTCACCGTCTTCGCGAACTCCTGGTAGCGGCTGGTGAAGCCGGGGTCGTCGAAGATGGCGTTGAACCGCTTCTCGTCGGTCCAGGCCGCGAGGTTGATCACCGCGTCGCCGTCGACGCTGGTGAGCAGGCGGGAGCCGCGGAAGCCGTCGGCGGTGGCGGCGACGTGCTCGACGGCGGAGGCGAGGGCGTCGACCGTGGCGGGCGCGTCCTCGGTGGTGGCCACGTTGATGAGCAGGACGCTCTCGTCCGGCTCGGCCGCGGTGACGACACCGGGGCTGGCGTTCTTCCCCTCGAAGGAGACCCGCTCGTAGGCGGCGATGCCGAGCTTGTGCCACGGGTCGCTCTCGATGAGCTCCGTGACGGTGGCCTCGTCGAGGTCGGCCGTGACGATGACGGCTCCGCCGTCGGGCCGGGGGCCGCTCAGCAGGATGCGGCCCCGGTCGGAGTGGTCCCGCAGCCAGGCCTTGTGCTCGGGCATGTGCGCGAGGACGGTCTCGCGGGGCTGGAGGTAGGAGAGGGTCAGGACGTGGATCATGGGTGGCTCCGGTGCTGGATCAAGGGATGTGCGGGGTGAGGGGAAATGCGGGGTGAGGGGAAAACACGGAGAGGCGGAGAAGCGCTCAGGGCGTGAGCCGCGCGGTGAGTCCGCGCAGGATGGCCTCGGCCTCGGCGACCGTGTCGCGCACGACACTCGCCGCCGGGCGGACGTCCTGCACCAGGTCGAGGACCTCGCCGGCGAACAGGGCGCGCTGGCTCGTGTCGTCGCGGGCGACCGCCGCCACCCACTCGGGCTCGATCTCGCCGCGCCGGGCCGCGAGTTCGTCGTCGCGGCCGGTCCAGGCGCGGGTGAAGGCGTTGCTCACCGAGCGCGCCCGGTACACCTCGTCCCACGGGATGCCCCGTACGACGTCGAAGGCGCGGGTGTCGACGAGGTCCGCGGTGGCGCCCGAGATCAGCGAGGACTTGAAGCCGGGCGTGCCCATCGACTCCTCGGTGAGGGCGAAGCGGGTGCCCATCATCACGCCGTCGGCGCCGAGGGCCAGCGCGGCGGCCAGGCCCCGCCCGTCCGCGAAACCGCCCGCCGCGACCACGGGCACGGCGCCCTGGGTGAGGTCGAGCACGGCCGGGATCAGCGGCAGCGTCGCCTGGGTCTTGTGGTGGCCGCCGGCCTCGGCGCCCTGGGCCACCAGTACGGAGGCCCCGGCCTGCACGGCCACGGCCGCCTGCTCGGGATCGTGCACCTGGACGACGACGTGGGCGCCGCTGTCGGCGGCGGAGGCGACGTACCGGCGCACCTGGTCGGCGTCGCCGAACGACAGGGCGATCACGGGCGGGGCGTAGCCGAGCACCTTGTCCCACAGGCCCGGGCGCTCGTCGAAGGTGAACATCACGCAGCCGACGCCCCACACACCGCCGCCCTGCGCGGCCTGCGCCACGTGCTCGTCGATGAAGGCGGCGTCGCCGTAGCTGACGCCGACGAGTCCCAGCCCGCCGGCGCCGGTGACGGCCGTGGCGAGCCGTCCTCCGGACACCGAGCCCATGGGGGCGCTGATGACCGGATGGTCGATGCCGAGCAGTTCCGTCAGCTTGGTCGAGATCACGCTTCTCCCCTGTTTTCCCGGCCGCGGCCGAAGGGTTCGGAAATGAATCAGAAATGAATCCGCGGTTCACGGAAATACGTAATTCACCGTGCGACCGAATCGGATCCGTGTCACATACATGAGACTAGGTTCGCCTCATCTCGCCTGTCCAAGACGGAAACCGCGTAGTAGCCATAACTCTCCGACTATGCGGGAATGTGACCTTCCGGTAAGTTGACCTGGCGGTAAGTTCAGGCGCGAATTCCCGCACGGAAACAAAAAGCGGCAGGTCGTACGGAGGGCGCGGCGCCGCGCGGCCGTGTCACCGGCGCGTCACGGCACTGTCATGGACGTACGACGGGATCGAACCCGTGACGGTCCACGGCCGTAGGGCGGATCGGCAACGAGCGGCACCGGACATGCGGTGCCGCGCATCCGCACCTCGGAGAGGAATCACCGTCATGAACCGTCGTCCGCGCACCGCCCTCGCCGCCCTCGCCCTGCTCGGCGCGGGGCTGCTGATGACCGCCTGCCAGGGCGGCGACACGACGTCGGCCCAGCGGAGCGGCTCGTCGTCCGCGGCGCCCGACGCCTCGGCCACCACCGGCTCCGGCAAGGGCGCGGGGAGCGGGAGCGGTGGTTCCCCGGCCGCGGAGCCCACCGCCGGCGGGGCCGCGGGAGGCGGCACGTCGGGCGGTGCGTCCGGAAAGCAGGAGGGGACGTCGAACGGCGCGTCCGGTGCGGGGAAGGAGGGCAGCGGCAGCGCCGGTGACCGGAGCGGCGGTGACAAGAGCGGCTACGGGCAGGTCTGCGGGGCCAATGACATCTCCTGGAGCGTGGCGTCCAGGACACAGGCCGGCGGCTACTTCCTCATCCAGGCGAAGGCCAAGTCCGGCATCACCTGCACCCTGCCCGCCGCGCTGCCCACCGTGGCCTTCGGCTCGGACGGAACGGAGGCCGGGCCCGCCGAGCAGTCCGTCGGCCCGGCGATCACCCTGCGCGCCGGGGTCGTCGCCTACGCCGGCGTGAACCCGAAGACCACCGACGGCGACTCGGGCAAGGAACTGGACAGCCTCATCGTCGCGATCGGCGACGCCGACCCGAACCCGGTGTCCCTGCGGGTCGGCTCGTTCACGGCCGACCGGCCGGTCGTCACCAACTGGCACACGTCCGCGGCGGACGCGGTGCCGTTCTCCTGAGGACCGCGAACAGGCGGGTGGGCCGGCCGGACTTTCCCAGTCCGGCCGGCCCACGGCGTTCGCGGCCGACGTGCGCGGCCGACGGCTACGGCTGCGGCTCCTGTGTCTCCCACTCGGTGCTGCCGGGCAGATAGCCGTAGAGCGGACGGCCGGTCATGGACGTGGTGCGGAAGGGTTTGCCGCCGTCCGTGATCTCGATCGTTCCCTGGCGGCCGCCGCTGCTCCACTCCAGCACCAGGTACCACTGCACGTCGCGGGTGTCGGTGTGGGCGGTGACGTACAGCACCTCCGGGTCGGACTGGCTGACGCTGTACGGGAAGCCGCGCTGGCCGCCCTTCGGGCGCACGGCGGGCCGGGCCGCGTCGAGGTCGAGACCGAACTCCCTCGGCTCCACGCCGCCGCCGCAGCCGATGCCCATCTCGTACGCGTTCCAGGCGAGGGGCGCGCCCGAGCCGACCACGCGGACGTCCAGCGACTCGATGACGACGGCCTTGTCCCCCGTGCCCTGGACGGCCAGCGACACACGGTGCCGGCCCGAGGCGACGGCGCCGGCGTCACCCACCCACTTGGGGGCGTCCTGCAGCGTCGCGGGCGGCAGGGGGACCTGGGCGGGAGGCTTGTCGGCCAGGTAGAACGTGCCGCAGTAGCCCTCCCAGTCGTGGGCGCGGGCGCTCACCGTCAGCGGCACGGAGTCCTCCTCGGCGGCGGATCCCGGTGCGTCGTCCGCGGTCGCGGCACCGCCGCCCGCCGCCGCCGGCTTCGACGCCGACGGTTTCACGCCCGGCGACTTCGCGGCGGCGGAGCGGCTCGGCCGCGCGGAGGGGGACGGGGACGGGGACGCCGACTCCTGCGGTTCCCAGGAACCGGTGGACACGGTCGCCGCGCGCGGCCGGCCGCCCGGGTCGGCACCGGCGTCGAGGCTCTCCAGGACCGCCGTCGTCAGGGCGACCACGGCCAGGGTGCTCGCGGCGACCACGACCCGCCGCTTCCGGAAGAAGCCCCGCCGCCGCGCCGAGCCCTGCGGGGACATTCCGGTTTCCGGGGGCACCTCGGCCCTGGTTCCGGGCGGACCCTCACTCCCTGCCGTGGCCACCACTACCGGCTCGTCAGCGGCCCCGAGCCCGGCCAGGGCTCCCGCCCCGGGCCCCTCCTCCCGCCCGGGCACAGCTCCCGCCTCGGACAACGGGCCGGCTCCCGCCACGGGCACCGGACCGGCTCCGGCCTCGGGCTCCGCCGCCGGTCCGACCTCATGTCCCGCCGCCGCGGGCCCCGTCACGCCTCCCGCCCCGGACGCGGTCACCGCTCTGAAACCCGGCCCCGCATCAGGCCCGGGCGCCTCTTTCCGCCCCGCCTCGGCCGGCGGCCCCGCCGTACTGTCCGCTGCCGCCGCTGCCCGCCGGGCGCGTTCCCGGGCCGCGTCGGCCATGACCCACCGGCGGTGCAGTTCCACCATTTCCTCGGGGGTCGCCTTGCACACCCGCGCGAAGCGCGAGACCGACGCGTAGTCGGCGGGCACCCCCTCCCCCTTGCAGTAGCGGTGCAGCGTCGACGTGCTCATGTGCGCCCGCTTGGCCAGAGCTTCGTAGCTGAGCCCCGAACGCTGCTTCAACTCGCGTAGAAGCGCCGCGAAATCAGCTGTCTCCTCAGCCGCCCCCACCGGTCCTCCATCTCATTCGACATCCCACGAACGGGACGTTCCCCCTGGTCAGAGCCGGTGCCGGCATCCCAGCGTGCCAAAGGTCGGTGTGGAATGGCGCCCGGGACGGAGCGTGGCACAGGCTTGGGTCATCCAAGCACGCCGCCCTGTTCGAGGGCGGTGACGCTGATCTCAACTCCCTTTTTCGGCCGCGCATCTGACCGGTCGGCATCCATGGACCGGAACACATGATTCCGGAACTGGCACTCAGAGAAAGCAGTTCATCCCATGCGTATCGCACGCCGCTCCACCACCCGCGTCGCCGCCTCCTCCCTGGTCGCGGCCGCCGCGTTCGCGCTCGTCGGTGTCCAGGCCGCGGGCCAGACCGCCTCGGCCGCTCCGCAGAAGGCCGCCGCGACCGTCGACTGCACCGCGGCGAACACGAAGCTGACCGTCGAGGACGTCTCGCGGCCCATCAACACCCTGCTGCTCACGGCCACCAACACCGGCACCAAGCCCTGCAACCTCCACGGCGCGCCCTACCTGGCCGCCGGAGCCGGCGCCCAGGCTCCCGTGACGTGGCTGGACTCCAGCAAGCCCCAGGCCGTGGTGACCCTGGCCCCGGGCGAGTCCGGATACGCCGGCATCGGGACCTCCAGCCCCGACGGCGACGAGGGCTACATCGCCAAGATCCTGGGCGTGGACTTCTCCAACAAGGAGCTGAACGGCTCCGTCGGCAAGCGCGTGACGCTGCCGCTGCCCGACGGCGGCGTGTACTTCAACAGCGCCAACTTCGTCACGTACTGGCAGAGCGACGTGTACGACGCGCTGTTCGGCTGAGCCGTCCGGCGTCCCACGGCACCGTCGGCGGGGGCGGTGCCGTGGGACGCGGCGGGGGCCGTAGGGCCGTGCTGTCTGTCCTGATGACTACGGGGGAATCGCGTGAGGAAGTGTGAGGCGCCGTGATGCCGGTCGCGGAGATCCGGCCGACCGGGACACGGGCCGGGACACCGACGGGAACGTCGGCCTGGACGTCGACCGGGACGTCGACCGGAACGTCCACCGGTGACGCCGAGACGTTCGTCCGGGCGGTGTACGCACAGCACGGCCGGGTGCTGCTGGGATACGCGGCCCGGCGGCTGCGGGGCGACTGGCACCGGGCCGAGGACATCCTGCAGGAGGCCGTCGTCCGGGCCTGGAGCCACGCCGGTGCGCTGGGCACCGCGCCGGAGACGATGCGACCGTGGCTGTTCACCGTCGTCCGCAACCTGCTGATCGACGACCACCGCGCGCAGGCGCTGCGCCCGGTGACTCCGGAGGAGCTTCAGGACACGGACGTCCCCGTCGCCGACGAGGTGAACCGGCTGCTGACCGGGCATGTGGTGACGGAGGCCCTGGGCGACCTCACCGAGCGGCAGCGGGAGATCCTCGGGCTCGTGTACTTCGACGGCAGCAGTGTGGCCGAGGTCTCGGAGCTCCTGGGCGTCCCGCGGGGGACGGTGAAGTCCCGTACGTACTACGCGGTGCGCGCCCTGCACCGGGCCCTGGCCGCTCGCGGCGTCCACCGCTGACCCCGTCACGCCGAAGTCCGGCCGGGCAGGCCGAGGTGGCCGAGGTGGCCGAGGTGGTCAGGCGCGGTAGGGCCATCCGCACTGGGTGGCCGCCCGGCTCAGATAGCGGGCCGCGCGGCTGCCGGCGAGCGCGGTCACGGCCAGGCGCTCGCGCGGTGCGGAGGCGGTGGGCAGCGGGCGCCAGACGAGCTGGGGATCGTCCATGACGGCGATGCTCGGGCGCAGGGCCACCAGGTCGCGGGTGGTCTGCAGGGCGTGCACGAACAGGGCCCGCTGGTCCTGGTCGACGGGGTGCAGCACGGCCTTCCAGCCCAGGGCCGTCAGCTGCGCGGGGACGGCGTCGGCGTATCCGGGCGCGCATCCCTCGTCGTACCAGAGGAGGCGCTGCGTGGAGAGGTCCTCCCAGGTCAGCCGGGGGCGTGCGGCCAGGGGGTGGGTGGTGGACAGGACGACGCCGAGCGGCTCGTCCCACACGACCGCCCGGGCGAGGCGGGGCGCGGTGACCGGCAGCCGCATGATCCCGAAGACGATCTCGCCGTGCTCCAGCAGCTCGGGCTGGTCCGCCGCGCTGACCGAGCGCATCCGCAGATGCGGCCCGGTCCGGCCTCTGCCCTGGTGCCCGCTCTGCCCGGCGAGGCCGTTCTGCACATCGGTCAGCACCTGTGCCGGTACGCCGCCGCACACGCCGACCGGCCACAGGGTGGGGGTGGGGGCGGCGGCCGCGATGGCCGACCGGAGCTGGCCGGGGATGCTCTGGATTTCCCTCAGGAAGGCCCGGCCGCCCGCCGTCAATTCGACCCCGCGGGAACTGCGGACGAAAAGCGAGGCTCCTATCCGCTGTTCCAGCCGCTTGATCTGCTGGCTGAGGCTGGGCTGCGATATGCGCAATTCCTTGGCGGCCGCGGAGACCGTGCCGGAGCGGACCACCGTCAGGAAATACCGCAGGTGCCGCATGTCGAAATCGTCGACGTGCTCGGCATGCGCGACAGCGCGCTGAATCTCCTCCTGGTTCGACCCCTCCGGGGACGGGCCGGGGGCTGCGTGCCCGAGGGGGAACGGACCGATCCTTTCATCCAGCACACTCATCTGCCTGCCTCCGTCACTTCATGGCGACCGCCTCCGCTGACCGGCCGGCGGCCGGGCGGCGAGCGGCCCGGCGGACCGGGACGACCTCATCATGACAGAAAATTCCTTCGGGATGGTATTTTTTACGTGTCCGAAACGGCACCCTCATCGCCCGGCCATGTCGCGGTCGCCTCCACGGTCGCCCCCGGGCTCGCCGGCGAGCGCGTCGAGCAGCAGCCGCCACACCGCCTCCCGCGTGGGGGCGCTGCCGTGCTTGTCGTCGCACTGCGAGGCGTGGAGCACGCCGTGCAGCGAGGTCAGCAGCAACTCCCCGACCAGTTCCGGCGGGTAGGGGGCCATGCCGCCCTCCCGCTGTGCCCGGTGGACGAGTCCGACGAGGTGGCTGCGGACGTCCTCGAAGAGGTCCGGGGTCGCGCGCGCCAGGCAGGGCAGGTCGGTCGCCAGCCGGAGGGCCGCCCGGAGCCGGACGTCCGACCCCAGGCGCCGGGCGAGTTCCAGGACCAGTTCCTCCAGCACCGCCCGCGCCGCCGTGCCGGGCCGGTCCCGGGTGTGCCGCATCTCCTCCCAGGCGACGCGGGACTGGGCGAGCAGGGTCGCGGCGAGGATCTCCTTGGACGGGAAGTGTCCGTAGAGGGCTCCTTTGGTCATCCCCGTCCGCCGCGCCACGTCGTTCAGGGTGGCCTTGGCGTATCCCTGCGCCGCGAACTCCTCGGCCGCGGCGTCCAGCACCTTCTCACGCGTGCGCAGCGCCCTTTCCTGTTTGGCCATGCGGGGTGCCCTCCGGTCTTGATCGAGAGCACAAACATACCCTCGGGAAGGATTGCTCCGAGGAGGGGAAAGTCGGCCGTACCTCACGGGCCTGAGACGGCCGGATCATGCCGTTGGCCTGCGGCGGAACGGGGCGGTCGACCGGTCGCGCAGGCGGAGGCGGCGGGCCCGTCGGCTTCGACGAGACGATCCACAAGCGCAGGACCGAAGCCTGTGTGACAAGGTCTGGGCGTGACGACGTTGTTCCTGACGGTTGGACTGCCCGGGGCCGGAAAGACCACGAGGGCTCGGCAGTTGGCGACGGAGCACAACGCGCTGCGGCTGACGCCGGATGAGTGGATGCTGCCGCTGTTCGGCGATCCGCAGCCGCCCGGGAAGCGCGATGTGCTGGAAGGACGGCTGCTCTGGCTGGGGCTGGAGGCACTGAAGCTGGGAACGAACGTGGTCCTGGATTTCGGTTGCTGGTCTCGTGACGAGAGGTCAGCGATCCGCTGGTTGGTGATGTCCGTCGGCGCGTCCTGCCGGCTCGTGTACGTGCCGGTGGACCATGAGACCCAACGTGCTCGGGTCGCCCACCGCCAGTCGACCAGCCCTGGTCAGACCTTCGCGATGAGCGAGGCGGACCTCTCGCACTGGAGGACGCTCTTCGAGGAGCCCGACGCCACGGAACTCGGTGGACATGAGATAGGAGGTCCGCCTCCCGGGTGGTCGGGATGGCCGGAATGGGCCGCCGCACACTGGCCATCGCTCGCGTGACGGTCCGGCCGTGCTGGACCTGCTCAGCCAGGGGCCACCGGGTATCCGCCCTGACAGCCCCGCCCGCTCACCCCTGGAGCCAGATCAACCTCGCCCATGCCCGTCACAGTTGGGGGCTGCCGTCCCGGACCGTGAGGCCGGGACGGGGCCTTGGGTTGCCTACCTCATGCGAGGCGCGTTACTGGTCGGGGCCACAGACTGAAGGCCTTTAGGATCGGGGATTCCCTCGGGCCTGGGGGGTGAAGGGCGCACGTGCTGTGGATTGCAGAGCGGCTGTCCGGGCGCCCAGGCGGCAGGGTCGGCCACGACGCATTTGCCGTGTCCGGGCATGCCGTGCGCGACTCCCTGTTCATCGATCATGGGTGCCGCCTTTCGGGCCGCATCCTTGCCGCCCACAGGCGAAGCATGATCCGCAACAGGTCATCAGGGATCAGGTCGACCTGTGCGGCGTGCTCACGGTGGACCCAGACGTGCCACCCAGGACCGGAGTTGCCCAGTTCATGAGCGACGATCACGCCGTCCTTCTCAGGGCCGGCGATCTCCTCTTGGCAGTGTCGGCACACGCGAACGGGAGTCGTCATGAGGTGCGCGTCCTCATCGGGCGGCCTCCCAGGGGTTCGCCCAGGGGCCTGCCCATGGTGCTTCCTGTGCCGCTGCCTGCGCGTTCCTGGTCGCCGTGTCCACGTGGGCGGCGTACGGCCGGACCAGAGCGCCTGTGTACTCCTGGGCGGCAGGCGGCAGCGCCCAGTGAGGCCCGGGCAGGGGCCGCACCGGTGGATGCGGAGTGGCGCCCCGGGCGGGCGGCCTGGACACGTGGACCAGTTTCGCTCCTCTTACGTACAGGGTGGGCGCCTGAGGCCATTTCTGGGGCGCCGCGTGTCGGCTGTCACTGCCTGGGGCGCGCGGTCCACAAAGGACCGCTCGCACCCATTCGAGTGCGCGGCGGATAAGGTCTGCCATGTCGACGCTCCCTCTCGGATTGAGCGTTGGCCACGCCCCCGGACCGGTCGCACGGTCGCGGGGGTCCTTGCATCGGTCCATTTTTGGAGTCGCCGTGCTCACGCGGGAGTTGACCAGCGTTGACTACTCTGGAAGCAGGACCAGTCAACCGACAGAGGTTCACCGTGAGTGACTTTGCTGATCTTGTTCGGCGAGCCCTGCGGGACAAGTGCTATTCGATGAAGGCTGCCGCACGCGCCGTGAATTACGACGTGTCGTATCTCTCGCGAGTGCTGAACGGGAAACAGAAACCGTCAGCGAATCTGGCGCGGGCGCTGGACGCATTGATCGGTGCACAGGGCGCGTTGGCCGCAACGGTGCTCGATGACGACGACGAATCAAGGGTGGCCAAGTCAGCCGGCCGGCCGTCCCGGCTGGACGCGGGAACGGTCGACGCATTGGCCGGTGTGCTCGCGGCGTATCGCCGTTTGGATGACGCCGTGGATCCGGACATGGTCATCCCTGCCACCATGGAACAGATGCGGAAAGTGACGCGGATTCTCGAGGGTGCCCGGGGCCCGCACCGTGACAGCCTCGCGGAAGTCGCTTCAGAATGGGTTCAGTTCGCTGGATGGATGCTCGCCCAGGTACGCAAGGATGACGAGGCGGTACGACTCCTCAATGACGCTTTGGAGCTGGCCGACGAAATCGGCAACGGCACCCTCGCTGCCCAGGCACTGAACTTCAAGGGCTACCTCAGCCGGCAGCAGGGGCGACCTCAGGGGATCGCCCGGTGGTTCGCCGCGGCAGCGAACACCCCCGGAGCGCATCCCGCCCAGCGCATCGGGGACTACCTGCAAGCGGCGGCCGGATTGGCGGAGCTGGGCGAGCGTGACACAGCCCTGCGCACGGTCGAGGACGCGGAACGTTTGATGGACCAGGCGGCTGCACTGCCGCCACCCGCCACCGCCTATTGGCTGACCCCTGCCTTCAACCGGCTGAACATGGGTCTGTGCACACTCGCCCTGGGGCGCTACAGCGAGGCAGTCGACCACTTGAGGACAGGGCTCGCCGAATTGCCGGAAGAGTTGCGGGACGCGCCGTGGTCATGGGAACACAAGGACGCGCTGCAAAGGGCCATAGAAGCAGCCTGAAAACAAGGGTGTCATTCCGCTGATGCGGGGCCTTTGCGGTGGCTGGCGTTGAAGCGGGCCTTCTTCTCGCGGTTTCCGCATGTGTTCATGTCGCACCATCTGCGGGTGCGGCTTCGGCTGGTGTCGAAGAAGGCGGCCCGGCAGGTCGGTGAGGCGCACAGGGCCAGTCTTCCGTCCCGTTCGCCCGCGATGATGCCGATCGCGTCGGCGGCGATCACCCCGAGGGCGTCTTCCACGCACGACGCCGAGCTGAACCGCCACCGCCGCTCCCCCTCGGGCGTCAGGACCGCCGCGGCCCGTCCCCGCACGCTGCGGTCGTTGATGACCTGGACGGCGGGCGCGGGGAGCGCCTCCTGGAGGGCGGCCGCTGTCGCGGCGGCGTGGATCGACTCCCTCAGCTCCCGGGCGAGGCCGAGCTGGGCAGGCGTGCAGGAGTCCACGGCGAGGCCGTACAGCGCCAGCCAGTCGACGAGCCGCTGTGGCGTGGGAATGCGCTCCACCGGGGTGCCGTGACGCTCCGAGAGGGTCCCCGTGAAGCTCGTCGCCAGCACGCTGCCGAGGCGGAAGTCGGGGAACGCAGCAGACATGGAACCACCATAGCCGGTTGCCCGCTGCCGTGCCGGGATGTTAGAACCGTCTTAGCCGGTTCCGCGATGGCCAGGAGGCCTCATGCCCCGTCCGACCAGCGACGTGTACGCAGACGTGCACGCAGATGTGCAAGCAGATGTGCAAGCAGATGTGCGAGCGTGCGAAGCCCGCGCGACCGATGCCGACCTCGACGATCTGCGCGCGCGGCTGGCCGCGGCGCGACTGCCGGAGGCGGAGACGGTCCACCACGCCGCGCCCGGTCGTCGCCGGTGGGACCAGGGCATTCCGCTCGCCGACCTCGTCGACGTCGTGAACTACTGGCGCGACGGGTACGAGTGGCGGGCGTTCGAGGAGCGCCTGGCCGGTATCGGCCACTTCCGCACGGCCATCGACGGTCTGGGAATCCACTTCCTGCACCGCCGCTCCGCCCGCGCGGACGCCACCCCTCTGGTCATGACGCACGGCTGGCCGGGCAGCATCGCCGAGTTCGTCGACGTCGTGGACGAACTGGCGGATCCGAAGGACGCGGACGCGCCCGCGTTCCACGTCGTGGCCCCGTCCCTGCCGGGCTTCGGCTACAGCGACAAGCCGGCCACCACCGGGTGGGGAACCGAGAAGATCGCCGCCGCGTGGGTGGAACTGATGGGCAGGCTCGGCTACAGCAGGTTCCTGGCCCACGGCGGCGACTGGGGAGGGAACATCACCACCGTTCTCGGCGGCAGGTTCCCGGCACATGTGCTCGGCATCCACTCGACGTTCGCGGAGGCGCCGCCCGGAGTGACGACGGACGGGCTGACGGCCCTCGAACGCCGGTGGACCGAGGAGACCCGCGACTTCTGGAGCCGGCGCGCGGCGTACGCGAAGCAGCAGGCGACCCGGCCGCAGACCATCGGCTACTCGCTCGTCGACTCGCCGGTCGGCCTCCTCGCCTGGCTCCTCGACAAGTTCGCCGAGTGGTCGGACACCGAGGACAGCCCGTTCGAGACGATCTCCATGGACCGGATCCTCGACAACGTCACGCTGTACTGGCTGACGCGGACCGGCGCGTCGGCGGCCCGCATCTACTACGAGAGCCACGCCTCGCTGGATCCCGAACTCCGGGTCGACGTCCCGTCGGCGATCACCATGTATCCCCGCGACATCGAGAAGTGTCCGCGCCCCTGGGCACAGCAGCGGTACCGGCAGATCGTCCGGTGGAGGTCGCCCGAGCGCGGGGGGCATTTCCCGTCGCTGGAGGCCCCCGGGTACTTCGTCGAGGACCTGCGGGAGGGCCTCGCAGCCGTGCTGGCCGCCGGCCGGTGAACGCGGCGCGGTGACCCAGCACGCCCTGACCGGCGACCCGGCACTCCCTGACCGGCGACCCGGATCACCGCTCGGTTCCGGGTCACCGGTCGGTTCCGGATCACCGGTCCCTTCCGGATCACCGGTCGGTTCAGGACAGCGGGCCCGGCGCTCCGGAGAGGGTCGGCCAGCCGAGGCGGGCGGCCTCGTCGCGCAGGGCGGGGGAGCCGCCCACCACGGCCGGGTGGCCGACCGCGCGCAGCATGGGCAGGTCGCTGTCGTGGTCCCCGTAGGCGTGACAGTCCGCGGCCCGGCCCCCGCGCTCGGCGAGGAACGCCTCGACCGCGTCCGCCTTGGCCCGGCCGATCATGGGCCGGTCGATGTCCCCGGTCAGCACGCCGTCCGCCGTGACGGCCTGGGCGGCGCACCGTACGGCGGTGGCCCCGAGGTCGGCGGCGACGGCCTCGACGAGGGGGCGCGGGGAGCCGGACACCAGCACGATCTCGTGCCCGAGGGCCCGGTGCCGGGCGAGGGCGTCGAGACCGGCGGTCACGAACGCCCGCTCGCCCCGGCGGTAGGCGGCGTACCAACGGTGGGCGGCGGCGCGCACGGCGACGAGGGGGACACCGGTGTAGCGCCGGTAGTAGTCGCGGTTGAGCCGCGACCGGTCGGCCGGAACCCCGGCGGGGCGGGGAGCGGGTGCGGTCGCGGGGAGCGGCCGGGCCTCCTCCGAAGCCGTCCAGAAGTCCCAGAAGTCGAGGAGGCTCTTCGTGGCGAGAAGGGTCTCGTCGACGTCGAAGAACGCGACCGGGACGGGAGTCGCCCCGCTCATGCCGCGTCGCCTCCCGTCGGGGACAGCACCGCTTCCGCGTACGCGCGGGCCGCGGCGTCGGGGTCCAGGGCGGCGTGGGCCGCGAGGGCCGTGGCGTCCCGCCAGGCGCGCTGGACGGGGCTGTCGGGGGACTGGGCGCGCAGGCCGGAGGCGTGGAACAGGGCGTCGACCGCCTCCCGGCACAGCGTGGCCGCGGCGGTGGCGTCCCGGCGGTTCTCCGCCACCGCGAGGGGCGTGATCTCCGCCCGGTCGGCCTGTCCGGCCGCGCCGTCGAGCAGCAGACCGGCGGCGTGGATCCGCGCGGAGGCCTGGGACAGCACCGTGTGCGTCGCGGGGTGCGGCCGCTCCGCCGCGGTCCGCTCGTCGGTCCAGGCGCGCAGCGCGCCCCGGGCGACGCCGAGCAGCGGGGCGGCGAACATCAGCGCGGCGACCATCGGGTACGGCACGGTGTGACAGCGGGCCGCCCCGGGTTGCGGCCGCAGCAGCACGTCCAGCGTGAACGTCCGGTGCCGCGGTACGACCACGCCCGCGCAGCGCACGGTGTTGCTGCCGGTGCCCCGCAGGCCCGAGGTGTGCCAGGTGTCCACCACGGTCACCTGGGAGCGGGGGACGGCGAAGACACGGTGCTCCCGTCCCCGCGCGCCGTGCGTCCACGAGGCGAGCAGGATCCAGTCCGCGTGGTCGACCCCGCTGGCCGGGCGCCAGGCGCCGTCGAGACGCCAGCCGCCGTCGACCTGCGTCGCCTCGCCCTGGGGCGGTACGACGGCGGCGGCGATCCGTGCGTCCGGGCCGTCGGCCCACACCTCGTGCCGCCCCTCGGGCGGGAGGTAGGCGGCCAGCCGGCCGTGCGCGGCGAACAGCGCGGCGCACCAGGCCGTGGCGGCGCACTCCTCCCCCACGGCGGCCGCGCCGGCCACGAGCGGGGCGAACTCCCCTGCCGCGCCGCCCAGCCGACGGGGCACGAAGTGGCGCGGGAAGCCCGCGCGGGTCAGGGCGGCGACGGTACCGGCCGCGAGGACCCGCCGTTCCTCCGCGAGGACGGCGTCCCGACGGGCGGTCTCCTTCAGGTCCGTGAGGTCGTGCGGCGCGACCCCGACTGCGGCGCGCGTCGGCTCGCCGGTCAGCATGCGATCTCCGTCCGGCGGCGGGCGTGGCCCGCCGTCCCGCACCGTATGCGGGCCCGGGCGAGGGTGCGGTCCCCCTGCGTGGCGGTCAGCCTGAGGGCGGCGGAACCGCCGTACGACTCCCCCGGCTCCCCCATGCCTCCCGGCTCCCCCATGCCCTCCGGCTCTCCCATGTCCCCGGCCCTCGCCGTGCCCGCCGTGCCCGCCGTGCCCGCCGCCGGCTCCGCCGTCCCCGCCGTGATCGCGACCGGCAGGTCCGGCTCGCCGAAGGACGTGAACTCCACGGCGAGCGCGCCGACATCGCGGACGCGGTCGGGGGCGACGGTGCCGTGCGCGACCGCGGTGAGACCGGCCGCCTGACGGAAGGCCTCGACGAGGGCCATGCCCGGTATGTGGTCCGAGGGGTGGTCGAAGAGGACGGGGTGGCCCGGGTCCAGCCGCAGCCACCACCGGCCCGGCCGCCCGGCGTCGGCGGCGAGGAGCACGTCGCGGTCCTGCCGCAGTCCGAGCAGGGCCGGCGGCAGCGCGACAGCACCGTCCGCCCCCGGGTCGGCGGGCCCGGACGCCGCCGCGCCGCGCGAGCGGAGCAGGGCGTACCGGCGTGGCTCCATGGCCTCCCAGCGCACCCGTGCCCGGCCCGCTTCCCGGCCCGCCGCCCGGACCGTCGCGTCCAGCTCCAGGCAGGCGCGGCGGGGATGCCCGGCGGCGCGCCGGCAGTGCGTCTCCAGCACGGCGTCGCGCAACGGCGGCAGCGTCTCGTCGAGTTCGACGGCGATCTCGCCGAGGACGAAGGGGTGCCCGAGGGGAATGTCGTGGAAGCGGTGGGAGAGGTGGATCGCCGCCTGCCGTGCCGTCTCGGCCAGCAGGACGGGGTCCGGGCCCTCCCGGTCATCGAGGATCTCCCGGTCAACGGCACCGTCCCGCTCGATGAAGCGGTCGCGGGGCCAGCGGGCCGCGACCGCGTACCGGTCGCCGCCCAGGTGCTGTGCGTCGGTCAGGAGTACCTCCGCGGGGGCGGACTTGTGCACGGTCTCGCGGGGTACGCGGCGGTCGTGGCGGAGTCGGTCGCCGGGACGCCCTGCGGTGTCGGGGTCCGGCGGAGCGGCGGGGGACGGTACGCGGTGCAAGATTCTGTTCCCTTCCGGGTCGCGGAAGCGGGAGTGGGCCCGCTATGGTCCCGTCGTTCACGGGCAGCGACGCGGAAAAAGATACCTTCCAGAAGGTATCGTGCCGAGAATTGTTTTGAGCCAGTACGGCCGGAATGATTCAGCCTGCCCTGGCCGCACCCCCCGCCCGCGCCGGCCGAGGCCGCCGAGTCAGAGGAACCGACCATGCCCGAGCCCCAGCCAGCCATCGCCGCGTTCACGCCGAGGAAGTTCGTCACCCGCCGGGGACCGGACCCCAAGCAGGAGCGGTCCGCGCGCACCAGGCTGCTGGTGCTCAGGGCGGCTTCCGAGCTGTTCGCGCAGCACGGGTTCCGCCACACGTCGGTCAAGGACGTGGCCGACCGCATGGAGATGACCAAGGGGGCGGTCTACTTCCACTACCCCTCCAAGGAGGCGCTCGCGGTGGCGGTGGTGGAGGAGCACTACGCCCGCTGGCCGGCGCTCCTCGAAGAGGTCCTGGCCGAGGGCTTCGGGCCGCTGGAGACCGCCGAGCAGCTGCTGGCGCGGACGGCGGTGGCGTTCCGGGACGACATCGTCGTCCAGGCGGGGGCGCGGTTGCAGATAGAGCGTCCGCACATCGACGCCGAGCTGCCGACGCCGTACGTCGACTGGACCGATCTGCTGGCCTCCCTGCTCGTCGCGGCGCGGGAGCAGGGCCGGCTGCGGGAGGGGGTGGCGCCGGACGCGGCGGCGCGGTCGCTCGTCTCGGCGTTCTTCGGGGCCCAGCACATCTCGGACGTGCTCCAGGGGCGGGCGGACGTGGTGGAGCGCTGGGCGGAGACGAGCGAGCTGCTCTTCCACGCCATCCGGGCGCACTGAGGCGCCGTCGGGATCCGGCGACGGGAACCGTGCGTGGCGGTGCTCCGCGGTGTGGGCCGCGGAGCACCGCCACGCCGGTCCACGGGGGGTCCGGCGATCCCCCGTGGCGTCACGCCGGCTCGGGCACCCGGCGGTGGCCGGTGAGGACGACGATGCCGCCGATGACGGCCAGGCCCATCAGGACGGTGCCGAAGATGGTCGCCCCGGTGGGCAGGCCCACGGCGTCCATGAGGTAGCCGGTGGACACCGGCAGCAGGCCGGCCGGGATGTAACCGCCCACGTTCAGCGCGGCGTTGGCCTCGGCGAGCCGCTGCGCCGGGACGGTGGAGTTGAGCAGCGACAGGCCGCCGAGCTGGCCCATGCCCTGGCCGGCCCCGGCGAGCAGGGCGGAGGCGACGAGCAGGGCGACCGACGAGGCGTGCACGGCGGCGATCAGCGCGCCCATGCTCAGGGTGGTGCTGATCGCGCCGGCGGTCAGGATGGTGCGCCGGCGCAGCTTCTGCACGGCGAACTGGATGCCGGTGGCGGCGAGGAACATGACGAACGCCATGGCCCCGGAGACGATCCGGCTGGTGGTGCCGAGCAGTTCGGTCAGCAGGGTCGGGCCGAGCGACAGCACGAAGGACGTGGCGGTGATGCCGGGCGCGAACACCGCGATGCCCAGGGTGAGATGGATGCCGTTGCCGTGCGGCACGCCGGGCACGCGCACCCAGGCGCCCTTGCCGCGGGCGGCGGGACGGCGTACGGGCATGCGCAGCACGGCGAGGACGGCCGTGACCAGCAGGACGGCCTCGACGACGAAGACGGTCACGGTGGGGGCCGGGAGCGTCTCGGACAGCAAGCCGGCGAGCAGCGGGCCGAGGCCGGCCCCGAAGACCATGGCGCAGGAGGCCAGCAGCGCGGCGAGCCGCTTGCGCTCCGGGCCCGCCACGTCCGTCACGGCCGCCATGCCGGCGGAGACGACGGCGCCGACGGCGATGCCGGTGAACAGCCGGGCGATGATCAGCGCGGCGACCGTCGTGGCGGTCGCGAAGATCGCGCAGGCGGCCAGGGCGAGGCCGAGGGCGGGCAGCAGCACGGGCTTGCGGCCCAGCCGGTCGGAGACGACGCCCGAGACCAGCAGCGAGCCGAGCAGCCCGACGATGTAGAGCGCGAAGACGACGGTCAGGGTGCCCTTGGAGAACCCGATGTCGCGCTGCCACAGCACGTACAGCGGGGTCGCCGCGTTGGACAGCACGAAGACGGCGGTGACGGGCCACGCCGCCAGCCACACCCACCAGGTGGGCGTACGGCGCTCGGACCGCGCGGGCGCGTCCGGCTCCGGTGGTGCGGGGGCCGCGGGGCGTTGCTGTGCGTCCACCGCCTCGGCGGACACGGTCTGACTCTCCGACATGGGTGCTCCCTCCGGGCAAGCTCAGTACGAGTCCATTCGAACTTAGCATGCAGTACGATTAAACTCGTACATAGGATTCGGGTTATAGGGAGTGGCCTATGTCTGCGACGGTGCGCGAGGCGCCGGTCATCAAGGTGGTGCCGGAGCCGGACGACCTGCCGGAACCGCTGCCCGAGCCGGCGGTGGAGGACCTGCGGCTGGAGACGGTGCTGGGCGCGCTGAGCGACCCGCTGCGCCTGCGGATCGTGCAGAAGCTGCTGCTGGAGTCGGAGGCGTTCGACCACTCCTGCGGCTGGTTCGGCCTCGACCGCCCCAAGTCCTCCCTCACCCATCACTTCAAGGCCCTGCGCGAGGCCGGCGTCACCCGGCAGCGCCAGTACGGCCTGGAACGCCGCAGCCACGTCCGGGTCGCCGACCTCGACGCCCGCTTCCCGGGCCTGCTCGCCCTGGTGGCGGCGTGGACCCCGCCGGACACGGCCTGAACGGACGCCCGCACCCGGCGTCCGCGCTCCGCCGGGTCGTCGGGTGGCCGGGTCGCCGGGTCGCCGGGGGGCGCGTCCCTTACGGTTCCGTTGTCAGCCGGCACGGGACGGGGGTCGTGAGTCGCCATGGGCATACGCGGAGGGCCGCGGGAGTGGTGGGAGCGGGGGCGGGCCCTGGCGGCGGCCAACCCGCTGCTGAGCGACATCGGCGTCGCCCTGCTCGTCCAGGGCGCGATGACCATGCCGTTCCTCGTGCCGCGCGCACCCGGGGCACCGCCCGCGACCTGGGCGGCGTACGGGCTGAGCACCCTCACCGTGCTGCCCCTGGCCTGGCGGCGGCGCGCCCCCGTGGCCGTGCTGTTCGCGGTGCTGGCCACCACCGCGCTGTACCGGCTGACCCTGGACGGGCCCGGGCAGCCGCTGCCGTACACCGGGCTCGTGGTCGTGCACACGATTGCCGCGCTGTCGCCCCCACGCAAGCGGCTCGTCGCCGCGCTGGTCATGGTCGTCGCGGTGCCCGTGGGCGTGTGGCTGAACACGCGGTCCGCGCGTGAACTGACCTTCTCCTTCTTCGTCCTGGTCGCCGCCTACGTCTTCGGGCGGCTGACCGACGCCCGCCGGCGCGCGCACCTGGTCGAGGCCGAGCGGGCCGCCGCGCGGGAACGGGCCCGCATCGCACGGGAGATGCACGACATCCTCTCCCACGCGGTGAGCCTGATGATCGTGCAGGCGGAGGCCGGTCCGGTCGCGGTGCGGGTCGCGCCGGAGCGGGCGGAGGCCGCCTTCGACGCGATCTCCGCCACCGGGCGGGACGCCATGGCGCAGTTGCGCCGGATGCTGGGGGTGCTGCGCGACGGGGACGAGCCCGGCGGCTCCCCGCGCGCCCCGCAGCCCGGGCTCGGCGAACTGCCCGCCCTCCTCGACCGGGTGCGGGACAGCGGTCTCGCCGTCGGGTACGGGACGACGGGCCGCGTCCGGCCGGTGCCGGACGCGGTCGCCGCCACCGTCTTCCGGGTCGTCCAGGAGGCCCTGACGAACACCGTCCGGCACGCCGCCGCCCGTAGCGTGTCCGTTCAACTGGACTATGGACAAGACGAGTTGGAGGTCCGGGTGACGGATGACGGGCGCGGGCCGCGCCCCGCGCCCGGTGGCGGCGGGCACGGGCTGGTGGGGGTCAGGGAGCGGGCGGCGGCCCACGGCGGCAGCGCGGTCGCCGGGCCGGGGCCGGACGGGCGCGGATTCGAGGTGCGGGTGCGGATCCCCGTACCGGTCGCGGTGGAGGCGGGGTCGTGACGATCCGGGTCGTGGTGGCGGACGACCAGGAGCTGGTGCGCAGCGGCTTCGCGCTGATCCTCGACGTCCAGCCGGACATCGAGGTCGTCGCGGAGGCGGGCGACGGGGCGGCGGCGGTCGACGCGGTGCGGCGGCACGCGCCGGACGTGGCGCTGCTCGACATCCGCATGCCGCGCCTGGACGGGATCGAGGCCTGCCGTGCGATCAGCGCGGCGGGCGACTGCCGGACGGTGATGCTGACGACGTTCGACTCCGACGAGTACGTGTACGAGGCGCTGCACGCGGGCGCCAGCGGGTTCCTGCTGAAGGACGTCCGGCGGGACGACCTCGCGCACGCCGTGCGGGTCGTCGCCCGGGGCGACTCGCTGCTCGCGCCGTCCGTGGCCCGGCGCCTGGTGGAGCAGTACACCCGGCCCGCCACCGCCCGGCCGCGCCGGCCCGACCCCCGGCTGGACGTGCTGACCGCGCGGGAGAGGCAGACGCTGCTGCTGCTCGCGCGCGGACTGTCGAACGCCGAGATCGCCGCCGAGCTGGTGGTCAGCGACCACACGGTCAAGACGCACGTCGGCAACGTCCTCGCCAAGCTGGGCCTGCGGGACCGCGTCCAGGCCGTGATCTGCGCGTACGAGACGGGCCTGGTCACGGCCGGGGATCCCCCGCCCGGGTGAGCGGCCCGGGCCGGCGCCTCCCCCGCACCGGCGAGGAACCGGCCGGCCGGAACCGCCCGCGGGGGCGATCCGCGTGCCGTCCCCGGTCCGGAGGATGGAGCCGTCCACAACGACGCCTGCCGCCCCTGGAGTTGACCATGAAGGCCCGTACCTGCCTGCTCGTCGCCGCGCTCGTCGCAGGGGCGACGGCGGGGCCGTCCGCGCTGCCGGCCGCCGCCTCGGCCCCGGCCGCGTCGTCCGCCGCGCAGTCCCCCAACCCGGCCCTCGAAGCCGCCCTCGCCGGGCTCCCCCACGCCGACGCGACGGCGGCACTCGTGCGGGTCGGGGGGAAGGACGGTGTCTGGCGGGGCAGTTCGGGCGTGCACGACCTGCGGACCGGCCGCCCGGCCGATCCGGGCGGCCGCTTCCGCGCCGGGTCCGTCACCAAGGTCTTCACGGCGGCGGTCGCCCTGCAACTGGCCGCCGAGGGCCGGCTGGACCTCGACCGCAGCGCCCGCTCGTACCTGCCGGAGCTGATCCCGGCCTCGTACGCGGCCGTGACCGTCCGGCAGCTCCTCGACCACACGCACGGCATCCCCGCGCCGGACCTCCCCGGGACCACCGTCGAGGAGTGGTACGCGAACCGCTTCCGGGTCCACGACACCCGCGACCTGATCCGCTCGGCGACGTCGAAGAAGCCCGAGTTCGCGCCGGGCACGCGGCAGCACTACCTCAACATCGGCTACCAGATCACCGGCCTCGTCATCGAGCGCGTCACCGGCGACACCTACGAACGCCAGGTCGCCCGCCGAGTGCTGAGGCCGCTGGGACTGCGCGACACGTACTTCCCGGGCACGAACCCGCGCATCGTCGGGCCGCACAACCACGGCTACCAGCGGATGCGGCTGGCCGACGGGACGCTCGGGCTGCGCGACGTGTCCGTGTGGGGGGCGACGGACGCGTGGGCGGCCGGGGACCTCGTCTCCACCACGGCGGACCTGGAGCGGTTCACGCACGCCCTGTTCGGGGGGCGCCTCGTGCGCGGCCCGCTGCTGGAGGAGATGTTCACCCTGCCGAAGGTGACCGACTTCCGGAGCGGCGAGCCGGCCGCCCACTCCGCCGGCCTCTCCATGAAGGTGCTGGGCGGGCGCGAGGTCTGGGGCAAGACGGGCGGGCGCTGGGGGTACAACACGGCCGTCGCCGCCACCCGGGACGGCTCGCGCACCCTCGTGTACAGCGTCAACTCCACGGACGCCAAGGGCCGGGAGATGAACAAGGTGGCGGAGCACATCATGGTGGCGGTGTACGGCCGGCCGTAGCCCCCCGCCTTGCCTCAGCGGGTCGCGGCCCCCGCCCTCACTCCGGGGGCGTGGCCCGGACCAGGCCCGTCTGGTAGGCGATGACGACCAGTTGCGCCCGGTCCCGGGCGCCCAGCTTGGTCATGGCCCGGTGGATGTGGGTGCGCACGGTCAGCGGGCTGAGCGTGAGGTCCTCGGCGATCTCGGTGTTGGAACGCCCCTCCGCCGCCAGGGCCATCACCTCCCGCTCCCGGACCGTGAGGTCGGCGAGGCGCTCCGGCGGCGCCAGGTGCGTGCCGGGGGCCGGGGCCATGAGGAAACGGCTGATGAGGGAGCGGGTGGCGCCGGGCGAGAGGAGGGCCTCACCGGAGGCCACGGTGCGCAGGCCGGTCAGCAGGGTGTCGGCGGTGACGTCCTTGCCGAGGAAGCCGCTGGCGCCGGCGCGCAGGGCCTGGGCGACGTAGTCCTCGGTCTCGAACGTGGTCAGGATCAGCACGCGGGTGGCGGACAGCTCCGGGTCGGCGCACAGGGCCGAGGTGGCGGTCAGACCGTCGGTGCCGGGCATGCGGATGTCCATGAGGACGATGTCCGGGCGGTGCGTCCGGGTCAGCTCCACCGCCTCCGCGCCGTCGGAGGCCTCGGCGACCACCTCCATGTCCGCGCAGGAGTCGATGAGGATCCGGAACGTGGCCCGCAGCAGGGCCTGGTCGTCGGCGAGCAGCACCCTGATGCTCATGGTGTCGTTCCTTCCGCGAGGACGGCGGGTTGCAGCGGCAGCGCGGTGGTGACCTCGAAGCCGCCCTGGGGGCGGGGGCCCGCGCACAGCTCGCCCCCGATGGACTGGGCCCGTTCGCGCATGCCCATGACGCCGAAGCCGCGCCCCGGGGCGGCCCCCGGCTTGCTGGGACCGTCGTTGGTGACCGTGAGCAGCAGCCGGGAGCCGGTGTACTCCAGACGCACGTGGGCGGACTCGGCGGCGGCGTGCTTGCTGACGTTGGTCAGGGCCTCCTGCACGATCCGGTACGCGGTCAGGTCGACGCCGGGCGACAGCGGCTGCCGCTCGCCCTCCGTGGTGACGGTGACCGCCAGGCCCGCCGACTCGCACGCCGAGACCAGCTCGGGCAGCCGCGCGAGGCCGGGGGACGGCTCCAGCGGCGGCGCTCCGGGGGCGTCGTCGTCCTGGCGCAGCAGGCCCAGCGCGGCCTTCAGCTCCCGCAGCGCGGAGGACGTGGTCCCGGTCAGGTCGGTGAGGATCTTCTTCGTCTGCTCGGGGTTGGTGAGGGCCAGGTGGGCGGCCGTGCCGGCCTGGGCGTTGGCCAGGGCCATGTGGTGGGCCACCACGTCGTGGAGCTCCCGGGCGATGCGCACCCGTTCCTCGGTGACGCGCAGCCGGGCCTCCTCCTCACGGGTCCGCTCGGCGTGCTCGGCCCGGGCCTGCACGGCCTTGAGATAGGCGCGCCGGGCCCGGGTCCCGCGGCCGGCGGCGAGCGGCAGCAGCAGCCAGAAGACCGGGCCCATCGCCCTCAGCAGCAGCGACAGGTGGTTCATGGAGTCGGCGAAGACGGCCGCGACCGTCACCGCCAGCATCGTGGTGAGGCCGTAGACGCGGGTGGTCCGGCGGTCGGTGAGCGTGGCCAGCCAGTACAGCGCCGCCATGATCGGCGCCAGCAGCAGGGGGGTGACCAGGTAGCCGACCTTGACCGCGGCGACGGTGCAGATCGCGGTGACGACGACGCCGGTGCGGGGGTACGTGCGGTGCTTGAGCAGGGAGAGGCAGGAGATACCCATGAGGACGGTGGCGGTCTTGTCCTGGTCGGGCGGATCCGCGTTGGGCAGGGTGAGCGAGCCGCCGAGCGTCGCACAGCCCATCAGCGCCAGCACCATCGTCAGGTCGACGAGGAGGGCGTGGCGGTCGGTGAACTCCTCGAGGCGATCGGCGTAGCGCCGCTCCGGGATGAGGGACATGGGGGTTCTCCGGGTCGATGGGCTGGATCCATCGTGGTCGACGTCGGGTCGGAACGCCCGAGGGGCCGCCCGTGTCCTTCGCCACGGGCGGCCCTGGGGGTGGGGGTTCCTCAGGTGCGGGCCGGCTCCAGGTCGGGTGCGGAGCGCGGGGCCGGGTCCGTCTCCGGCCGGCGGCTGAGCGCCTCGCCCTCCACGTCGACGCGGGGCAGCAGCCGGTCCAGCCACTTCGGCAGCCACCACGCCTTGTCGCCGAGCAGGGCGAGGACGGCCGGCACGATCGCCATCCGGACGACGAACGCGTCGAACAGGACGGCCGAGGCGAGCCCGAACCCGATCATCTTGATCATGGAGTCGCTCTCGCCGATGAACCCGGCGAACACCGCGATCATGATCAGGGCGGCGGCCACGACCACCCGGGCGCTGTGCCGGAACCCGGACGTGACGGCCTTCGCGGGCGTCTCGCCGTGGACGTAGGCCTCCCGCATCCGGGAGACGAGGAACACCTCGTAGTCCATCGCGAGGCCGAAGACGATGCCCACCAGGAAGATCGGCATCAGGCTCATGATCGGGCCGGTCTGCTCCACACCCAGCAGCTCCGCGCCGTGGCCCTGCTGGAAGACCACCACGACCGCGCCGAGGGAGGCCAGCACCGACAGCAGGAAGCCGAGGGCCGCCTTGAGCGGGACGAGCAGCGACCGGAAGACCACCAGCAGCAGCACGATCGCGAGGCCCACCACCACGATCAGGTACGGCACCAGCGCGGCCTGCACCTTCTCGGCGATGTCGATGTTCATCGCGGTGGTGCCGGTGACCTCGTAGGTCGCGCCGCTGTCCGACTCGATGCCGGGCCGCTCGTCCCGGATGGTCGTCACCAGGTCCTTGGTCTTCTCGTCGGTCGGCGCGGTGGACGGCACCACCGAGAAGACGGCGGTGTCGCCGGCCTCGTTGAAGCGCGCCGGGGAGACGGACACCACGCCCTTGGTGGAGCCGATCTCCTGGGCGATCGTGTCGGCGGCGGCCTTGGGGTCGGCGGCGCCCTTGCCGTCCACGACGATGGTCAGCGGACCGTTGAAGCCCGGCCCGAAGCCCTCGGCGAGGGCGTCGTAGGCCCGGCGCTCGGTGGTGGAGGTCGGCTTGGCCTCGTCCCCGGGCATGCCCAGCTGCAGGCCGGTCGCGGGCAGGGCGAGCGCGCCGAGGCCGACGACGCCGAGGATCAGCACGGGCAGGGGGCGGCGCAGCACGAACCGGGCCCAGCGGGTGCCGCCGTTGTCCTCGGTGCTCTCCTCGATCCGGCCGCTCTTGCGGGCCTTGCGGGTGAGCACGGCGTTCGGCCAGAAGCCGAGGAACGCCGGGACGAGGGTCAGCGCGATCAGCACGGCGACGACGACCGCGCCCGCGGCGGCCAGGCCCATCTTGGTGAGCATGGGGATGCCGACGACGGCGAGCCCGGCGAGCGCGATGACGACGGTGAGCCCGGCGAACACGACCGCGGACCCGGCCGTGCCGACGGCCAGCCCGGTCGCCTCCTGCGGCGTGCGTCCCTTGGCGCGCTCCTCCCGGTACCGCGAGACGACGAACAGGGCGTAGTCGATGCCCACGGCGAGGCCGAGCATCATCGCGAGGGTGCCGGTGGTGGTGGACAGGCCGAGGGCGCTCGACAGGGCGAGGATCGTGGCCATGCTGACGCCGACGCCTATGACGGCGGTCAGCAGGGGCAGCCCGGCCGCGGCCAGCGAGCCGAAGGTGATGAGCAGCACGACGGCGGCGATGGCGACGCCGATCACCTCGGCCATGCCGCCCGGCCCGCCCTCCTCGGCCAGCGCGGTGCCGCCGGCCTCGACGGTCAGCCCGGAGTCCCGGGCCTGGTCGATGGCGTGCTCCAGGTGGGTGCGGCTGGCGTCGGTGAGGTCGTTGGCGCCGACCTTGTAGGTGACGGTCGCGAAGGCGGTCGAGCCGTCCTTGCTGATCGTCTTCGCCTGGAACGGGTCGACGGCGCTCGCGACCTGCGTGCCGTCACCCAGGTCGCCGACGGCCTCCTCGATGGCCTGCTTGTTCCCGGCGGCGGTGACCTTCTCGCCGCCCGGCGCGATGAACACGACCCGGGCGGTCGCGCCGTCGGCCGTGGCTCCGGGGAAGCGCTCCTCCATCAGGTCGAACGCCTTCTGGGACTCGATGCCGGGCATCGAGAACTCCTCGTCCGCGGCCCCCGGGGCCTTGAGGGCGCCCAGGCCCACGGCGGCCAGGACGGCCGCCCAGACCAGTGCGACGTACCAGCGTCGCCGGAAGGCCAGACGGCCCACTCGATACAGGAAAGTAGCCACGGCAGGAGGTCTCCACATCTGGTGTCGATCGTCCGCCAAGCGTCTCCGTGAGCGGGCCGTCCCGTCGTCGTGCGGCTGCCGACAATCTCCGGTACTCAGATCGCAGTACGCGGGGGCGTGCGGGTCCACCGCGGGTACGACATTCCCCTGACTTCGTCCCGGGCCTGTGCTACCTTGCTTGTTGTTGCAGTTTTGGTTCCCAGAGACTTCGAGTGCTCTTTCGACCTTTGTCGACGAGCGCTCTTTTTTGTTGCCGAGGATTTTCGGATCTCTCCGGCGGGTGATCATTTCGGCGACTCCGGTTTCCGCACGGTGCGGATTCCGGGTACGGCACCCCCCAAAGGAGATTCACATGGCCACCGGCACCGTGAAGTGGTTCAACTCGGAAAAGGGCTTCGGCTTCATCGAGCAGGAGGGCGGCGGTCCCGACGTGTTCGCCCACTACTCGAACATCGCCACCTCCGGCTTCCGTGAGCTGCAGGAAGGCCAGAAGGTCACCTTCGACGTCACGCAGGGCCAGAAGGGCCCGCAGGCCGAGAACATCGTTCCCGCCTGACGTCGGCGCGCATGCCCTGACCGGGGCCCGCACCCCTGCGGTGCGGGCCTCGGCTCTTTTCGTTTCCCCATTCCGGCCCGCTCTTGCGAATCCTGCCGCGCTCCGGCGCCGCCGCGCATTCCCCGATACGTGCCGCATCGAGGAAGGTTCCCCCTTGGACCGCACGGCTCGCAGGAACAACGGCTCCACCCGCTCCCGCAACGGCGGGCACCGGCCCCGCAAGGCGGCAGGCCAGAACACCGCCTCCCGCCCGGCGGGCGGCAACGGCGGGCACCGCCCCGCCGCCGGCCGGGAGTTCGCACCCCCGGTCACCCTCACCCCGGCGCTCCCCGCCGTCGAGTCGTTCAGCGAACTCGACCTGCCCGAGCGGCTGCTGACGACGCTGCGCGCCGAGGGCCTGACCGCCCCGTTCCCGATCCAGGCGGCGACGCTGCCGAACTCGCTGGCCGGACGTGACGTCCTCGGCCGCGGGCGCACCGGCTCGGGCAAGACGCTCGCCTTCGGCCTCGCCCTGCTGGCCCGCGTCGACGGGCAGCGCGCCGAACCCCGGCAGCCCCTGGCGCTCGTCCTCGTACCCACGCGGGAGCTGGCCCAGCAGGTCACCGACGCCCTCACCCCGTTCGCCAAGGCGCTGCGGCTGCGGCTCACGACGGTGGTGGGCGGCCTGTCGATCGGCCGGCAGGCGAACGCCCTGCGCACCGGCGCCGAGGTCGTCGTCGCGACGCCCGGGCGGCTCAAGGACCTCATAGACCGCGGCGACTGCCGGCTGGACCAGGTCGGCGTCACGGTGCTCGACGAGGCCGACCAGATGACCGACATGGGCTTCATGCCGCAGGTGACCGCGCTGCTCGACCAGGTGCGGCCCGGCGGGCAGCGGATGCTGTTCTCGGCCACCCTGGACCGCAACGTCGACCGGCTGGTGCGCACCTACCTGCACGACCCCGTCGTGCACTCGGTGGATCCGTCCGCGGGCGCGGTCGTCACGATGGAGCACCACCTGCTGCACGTGGAGGACGACGACAAGCACGCCACCACGACCCGGATCGCCGCCCGCGACGGACGCGTGATCATGTTCCTGGACACCAAGCACGCCGCCGACCGGCTGGCCAAGAAGCTGCTGGCGGTCGGCGTGCGCGCGATGGCGCTGCACGGCGGCAAGTCCCAGTCCCAGCGCACCCGGACCCTGGCCCGGTTCAAGGACGGTCAGGTCTCGGTGCTGGTGGCGACCAACGTGGCCGCGCGCGGTATCCACGTCGACAACCTCGACCTGGTCGTCAACGTGGACCCGCCCGGCGACCACAAGGACTATCTGCACCGGGGCGGCCGGACCGCCCGGGCGGGCGAGTCCGGCACCGTCGTCACGCTGGTCCTGCCGCACCAGCGCCGCGAGATGAGCCGGCTGATGGCCGACGCCGGCATCACCCCGCAGGTCACCCGGGTCCGCTCCGACGAGGCCGAGCTGAGCCGGATCACCGGTGCCCGGGAGCCGTCCGGCGTGCCGGTCGTCCTCACGCCGCCGGCCGCCGAGAACCGCCCGGCGCGCACGGGTTCCGCCCCGGGCGGACGGCGGGGCGGGCCGTCCCGGGGCCGCCGCCGCTGAACCCACTCGCGGGGCGGGCGGGGCTGCGGCGACAGGGCCTTAAGCGTCCGGCGTCAGCCGCAGCACCGTGCCCTCCGCGTCGGCCGACAGCAGCAGCGAGCCGTCCGGGGCCGCCGCGAGACCCGCGAACCGGGGCGCGAGGCCGGGGACGCCGTGGGTGAAGAGGGCCGGGGCGGGGCCGTGCGCGGTCCCCGGCGGCCGGCCGACCGGCAGGTCCTCGGCCGTGACGCGCCTCTCGCCGGTGGTCAGGGAGAGCGACCACAGGCGGCGGTGCCCGGTGTCCACGGTGAAGAGCGCGTCGCCGTGGACGGCGAGGCCCTCCGGGGCGCCGAGGCCGTCGGCGACGACCACCGGCTCGCCGTCGTCGATCCGGAGCACGGCCCCGGCCCGGTCGTCGCTGACGTAGCAGCGCCCGTCGGCGTCGAGGGCCACGTCCACGGGGTGTCCGAGGCCTTCGGCGAGGACGGTGACCGTGTCGGACGCGTCGACCGCCAGGACGCGGCCGGCGCCCGTCTCGGCGACGACCAGCGTGCCGTCGGCCCCGGCCGCGATGCCGAGCGGCTGGTCCAGGCCGGCCGCCCGCAGGCGCGTGGACCGGTCGGCGGGGTCGTAGGTCTGGACCGTGCCGTACTGGGACGTGGTGTGCAGGAGGCCGCCGTCGGCGGTGATGCCGTGGAAGAACGGCCGGAGGATCTCCGTGGCCACGTCGTCCGAGCCGTCCTCGGCGGGGTGTTCCGGGCGGGCCACGCGGTAGTGGTCCGCCGCGTACACCGTGCCCCCGAGGTCGATCGTCACACCGTAGGGGCCGTCCAGGCCGCGCGGTACGACGGGCCGGGTGCGGCCGTCGGGGTGCAGCTCGGTGATGCCGCCGCTCGCGAAGCTGGAGACGAACATGCGGTTCTCCGCGTCGAACGCGGCGTTGTCCAGGCCCGTGACACCGCTGGTCACGAGCGAGCGGGAGCCGCCGCCGTGCAGGTCGACGCGGGTGACGATGCCCTCGGGGCCGCGCGAGAGGACGTGCAGGACGCCGCCGAGGTCGAAGCGGACCGCGACCGGCTCGTGCACGTCCTCGGCGACGACCTCCGGCACCCCGCCGTCGGGGGGTATGCGCCAGACCTGCCCGCTGATCATGTGCGGGTAGTAGAGGCAGCCGTCCGGGCCGAGCTGCATCGCGTTGCCGAAGGCCAGGCCGTCGGTGAGGACGACCGGGTCGCCGCCGCCGGGGAAGAGTTCCAGCAGACGGCCGTTCATCCGCATCTCGTTGACGAAGAGCCGGTCGCCGACGCAGGTGATGCCGTTGGGCACCTTCACCTCGTCGGAGACCAGGCCGTACTCCCCGTCGGGGCCGCGGCGCCACACCCGGCCGGGGACCAGGTCGGCGATGTACATCGAGCCGTCCGCCCCGAACGCCAGGTCGTCGGGCGACCGGACCGGGCCGTCCGCCGGGACCACGACCTCGACGTCACCGGTGGCCGGGTCCACCGCGCTGATCCGCCCCGCGAGGAACTGCGCGACGTACAGCCGCCCGTCCGGGCCGAACGCGACGCCGTTGGAACCCTGAAGCGGATTGGGCCGGTTGAGGCGCTCGCCCCGCCACGGCGTCATGAGCCCAGCACCTCGTCCATGCCGCCCTCCGCACGCCAGCGCCGGATCAGCTCGTAGAAGGCGATCGGGCCGTCCCCGTACGACTCGCCGCGCGGTCTCGGCATGCCCTCGGCGTTGTAGTAGCCGGGGGTGCACTCGGACTGGAACGTGAACAGGTCGACCGACTTCTCGCGGATCGTGGCCACCCAGGCGTCCTGCGCCCCGGCCGCCGGTTCCACGCGGCGGGCACCGCGCCGGCGGGCCTCGGCGATCACCTCGGCGACGTGCGTGGCCTGTTCGTCCAGGACGTGCACGTAGTTCACGGAACTGGCGCTCTGCACCGAGCCGAGCATGAACAGGTTGGGGAAACCCCGGCTGTAGAAGCCGTGCAGGGTCTTCGGGCCGCTCGCCCGCCAGGCGTCCAGCAGGGCGACCCCGTCCCTGCCGTACGCGGGGAGCTGCCCGGACAGCAGTCCGGAGACGCCGACCTCGAAGCCGGTGCCGAAGACGACGCAGTCGACCTCGTACTCCACGCCGCCGGCCACCACCGCGCTCTCGGTGAAGCGCTCGACGCCCCCGTGGTCGGCCGTGTCGACGAGCGTCACGTCGGGCCGGTTGAAGGTCTCCAGGTACGAGTCGCTGAAGGTGGGCCGCTTGCACATGTAGCGGTACCAGGGCTTGAGCTTCTCGGCCGTCTCCGGGTCGCGGACGATCGCGTCGACGCGGGCGCGCAGTTCGTTCATCTTCTGGAAGTCGGCGATCTCCTCCAGCCGTTCACGCTCCTCGGGCGCGAGACCGGCGAAGCCGTCGCTCGGGATGAGCTTCTGCTGGAGGCGGGCGCTGCTGGTCCAGCCGTCGGCGACCAGGTCCTCGTCGGTGCGGGCGCCGGTGACGACCGCGAGGAAGTTGTCCCGGCGCCGCCGGGCCCAGCCGGGCCGGAGCGAGGCGGCCCACTCGGGGTCCGTCGGGCGCTGGCCGCGCACGTCCACGGAGGAGGGCGTCCGCTGGAAGACGTACAGGTGCCGGGCGTCCCGGCCGAGGTGGGGAACGACCTGGATGGCGGTGGCGCCGGTGCCGATGAGGGCCACGCGCTTGTCGGCGAGCTTCGTCAGACCGCCGTTCGCGTCGCCGCCGGTGTAGTCGTAGTCCCAGCGGCTGGTGTGGAACATGTGGCCCTTGAAGGTCTCGATGCCTTCGATGCCGGGCAGTTTGGGCTGGCTGAGCAGCCCGGTCGCCACGACGACGTGCCGGGCGGTCATGCGGTCCCCGCGGTCGGTCGTGACGATCCAGACGGACTCGCCCTCGTCCCAGCGCAGTTCGCGCGCCTGGGTGCGGAAGCAGGCCTCGCGGTAGAGGTCGAAGTGGCGTGCGATCGCCCGGGCGTGCTCCCTGATCTCCTCGCCCGGCGCGTACTTCCACTTCGGGACGTAGCCGAGTTCCTCCAGCAGCGGCAGGTAGACGTACGACTCGATGTCGCAGTGGATGCCCGGGTAGCGGTTCCAGTACCAGGTGCCGCCGAAGTCGGCGCCCTTCTCGATGATCCGGATGCTTCGCAGGCCGCCCGCCTGGCGCAGCCGGGCACCGGTGAGCAGTCCGCCGAAGCCGCCGCCGACGACCACCACGTCGACGTGGTCGTTCAGGGGCTCCCGGCTGAACCCGGGCTCGGCGTACGGGTCGTCGTCGAAGTGGCCGAACTCGCCGGTGGTGCGCCGGTACTGGCGGTTGCCGTCCGGCCGGATCCGCCGGTCGCGCTCGGCCCGGTACCGCGCGCGCAGGGCCTCCGGGTCGAAGTCGAGCGGGGGGTGGGGGGTGGACATGGGGGTCCTCTTCTTCTCGTGGCTCTCCGGCGGGGGGAAGGATGGGGACGTGCGGGCCTGGGCGGTCAGACGGCGGCCCAGGCGTTGTCCACCGGCAGGATCACGCCGTTGACGCCGCTCGCCGCGTCGGACGCGAGGTAGACGATGGCGGCGGCCTGCTCCTCCGGCTCGCACAGCCGGCCCATGTTGACAAAGTGCCGGCCGATGACGGCCGGTCCGTGGGCCTCGGGGTCGATGTGCACGTCGGCCGTGATGGCGGTGGCCGTGCCGCCCGGGGCTATGGCGTTGGCGCGGATGCCCTGGTCCCGGTACATCACCGCGAGGGAACGGGTGAGCCCGAGCACGCCGTGCTTGGAGACGGTGTAGGCCGTGCCCGCGGCGCTGCCGCGCAGCGACGCCTCGGACGCGGTGGTGACGACGGCACCGCCACCGGCCGCGATCATGTGGGGCAGGGCGGCGCGCGTCAGCAGGAACGGGGCCGTGAGGTTGATGCGCAGGACCCGCTCCCACTCGGCGTCGGTGACGTCCGCCGCGGCGGACATGCTGTCCATGACGCCCGCGTTGTTGACCAGGACGTCGATGCCGCCGAAGGTGCCGGTCGCGGCGGCCACGACCGCGTCCACCACCGCGCCGTCGCTCAGATCGCCCGGGACGGCGACGGCAGTGCCGCCCGCGGACTCGATGGCCTCGACGGTGCTCTCGGCGCCCTCCGCGTTCAGGTCGGCGACCACGACCCTCGCTCCCTCGGCGGCGAAGTGCAGTGCGGCCGCGCGGCCGATGCCGGAGGCGGCCCCGGTGACGATGACGCTCTTGCCTGACAGACCCGTGGCACCCATGGCGCTCCTTCGCTCGTCGCGGTGCGGCGTCAGGCAGCGTACCCGTTTCTGTCGCAGCGTGACATAAAGACGCGGCGTGCCAGACGGTCATTTCCCGCCAGCAAGACAGGGTGCGACCTAAAATAGGGTGTGCAGGGCAAGTCGAGGAGGGCGCATGGCCGGACGAGCAGGTGGTGCCACGGGGCGGCCACCGCTGACGGAGCGGCGGCGCGCCGCGACGCGCAGGGAGATCGCCGAGGAGGCGGTCCGGCTGTTCGCCGCCAAGGGCGTGGCGGCGGTCACCGCGGAGGACATCGCCTCCGCATCCGGGGTGTCGACGCGCACGCTGTGGCGGTACTTCCGCTCCAAGGAGGAGTGCGTGCGCCCCCTGCTGACCACGGGCCTGGAGCTGCTGACCGAGCGGCTGCGGGACTCCGGAGGGGACCAGCGCTCCCTGGCCGAGGCCATCCTGAGTTTCCCGCACGACGACGGCGACGCCCGCGGCCTGCGGGCCCTGGGCGACCTGCTGCGGCTGTGCCGTGACGAGCCGGGGCTGCGGGCGGTGTGGCTGGAGGCGCACTACGACGCGGAGGCGGCGTTCGCCGCGATGATCGCCGAGCGCACGGGCCGGCCCGCGGACGACCTCGCGGTCCGGGTGGAGGCAGGGGTCCTCAACACCGCGCTGCGCATCGGCGTGGAGGAGTGGGCGCTGCGCCCGGACCGGTCGGAGGGGCCGTCGATCGCGGAGACGCTCACGCGGGCGTTGCGGATGGTGGACGCCCTGGAGATCGGCGGCCTGACCGGGACGCGCCGAACCAGCGACGCGGGGCGGTGACGAGGGACCTCTCCGGGTGTCCCGGTGCGCCACCAGCGCCCCGCGGCCCTCTGGCTGGAGCATGGCCGGCCGGACGGTGCCGCCGCCCGCGGAGGCCGGGCGTTCGATGAGGAAGTCGGGGCAGGCCCGGCCGAGGAGACCGGCCGGCTCGGAATCCCCCATGCAGCGGCTCTTCGACCGCCACGGCGTCCGCAGCCGCGCGGCCATCGTCGCCAAGTGGCTGACGCACTGCGCCTGAACGACACCGGTTTCGGCGGGGCGGGCCCTGTGCCCGGCCCGGCGGCCCCCGCGGCTCAGCCCGCCCCGAGCAGGGACGTCAGCTGCCCGTGCGCCCGCTCCCACCCCCATTCCCGCCGCACCCACGCGCGGCCCTTGCGGCCCATGTCCCGGGCCAGTCCGGTGTCGCCGAGGAGCAGTGCGAGCCGGTCGGCGAGCGCCCGTACGTCGTGGCCGTCGACCAGGTATCCGGTCTCCCCGTCCCGGACGGTGTCCGGTGCCCCGCCCGAGTCGCCGACGACGACCGGCAGTCCGGCGGCCGACGCCTCCAGGAACACGATCCCGAGCCCCTCCACCTCCATGCCCGCGCGACGCGTCCGGCACGGCATGGCGAACACCTGGGCGGCGGCGTAGAAACCGGGCATCTCCTCGTGCGGATGCCCGCCGGCGAACACGACCGCGTCCGCCACCCGCTCCTCGACCGCGAGCCGGTGCAGGGCCCGGGCGTGCGGGCCGTCCCCGACCAGCAGCAGCACCGCGCCGGGGATGCTGCCGCGCACCCGGCGCAGGGCCCGTATCAGCGTGTCCTGGCCCTTGCGCGGAATGAGCCGGGCCGCGCACAGCACCACCGGCCGGTCGCCCAGTCCGTACCGCTCACGGACCCGGGCCCCCGCGGCTTCGGAGCCCTGGAAGACGTCCGCGTCGACACCGGGCGCCAGCCGCCGCATCCGCGCCGCCGCCTCCGGCCCGACCGCGGCGGCGATCCGCGCCCGGGTGTACGAGCCGAGGTACGTGACGCTGTCCACCCCGGCCCCGATCCGCCGCAGCAGCGCACGCGCCCCGGGCGTGCGCGCCCACCACACCTCGTGCCCGTGCGTGGTGGCGACCAGCCGCCGGACGTCCGTACGGCGGCGCAGCTCGCCCGCCATCAGCCCGAGCGGGGCGGCCGCCCCGAACCAGACGCTGTCGCAGTCGTGCGCGCGGGCCAGCTCGACCGCCCGGGCGGTGACCCGCCGGGTCGGCAGCAGCATGTGGGTGCGGTCCCGCACCACCGGGAACGGCAGCCGGGCGTCGTAGGCCCGGTCGCCCGGGGTGCTGGAGGTGTAGACGGCGACCCGGTCGGCCGGGAAGCGCACCGTCATGGCGTGGACGAAGGTCTCGATGCCGCCCTGGCGGGGCGGGAAGTCGTTGGTGACGACGAGCGTGCGCGGCATGGTCGGTCAGTCCTCCAGCGGCTTCACGGTGAACAGGTGGTTGCGGTGCGCCGCGGTGGCCCGGTCGCGCAGCGGGGAGGACGTCCAGCGCAGCGGACGCCCGGTCTCCGGGGGCGTGGCGGGTCGCGTGGGCACGGCACCTCCTGGCCGTGCCGTCCGGCGGCCGGCCGGCGCGAGCCGGAACCAGCCGAACAGCACCAGCGGGTAGACGGCGTATCCGAAGCGGGTGGCGGGGATCAGGCACATGGCGATCCCGAGGCCCAGCGCCAGCCGGTCCGCCGCGGCGACGGTGGTGCGCGGCGGACGCGTCACTAGGGACACGGCCACCGCGACCGCGCTCAGCGCCAGCGCCGCCACCGCCAGGGCGAAGCCGCCCGGCACCCGGGTCGCCAGGAGGTGCCCCGGCAGCGGGCTGGTCGCCGGAGACGCGGTGCCGCCCTCGCCCAGCGGGAAGAGCAGCACGTGCTCGGCGAACGCCCCCGGGTCGGCCGACGCGACCGGCACCACGGCGAGCACACCGAGCGCCACGGCCGTGGCCCCGGCCCGTACGGTGGCCCGCCGCCCGGCGGTCACGGCCAGCAGGGCGAGCCCGACGGGCAGCAGCGGCCAGGCGGTCCACTTCAGCGAGGCTGCGGCCCCGAGCGCGAGCCCGGCCGCGACGGGACGGCCACGGCCCGCCAGGGCGAGCGCGAGGCACATCAGCGCGATGACGGGCAGATCAACGCCCCCGACGGCGAGGGGGAGGGCGACGGCGGGGGTGGCGGCGAGCCAGAGGAGGGCGTGGACGGGGGTGGGCCAGCGGCGGGCGTCGTCCGGAAACCCGGCACCGCCGGAACCACGGCACAGCGCGGCCGCCAGACCCATGGCCCCGAGCGACACCACCGCGAACCACACCCGGGCGTCCGCGAGCGGGACGTCACCGAGGACGGCCCGGGGCAGTCCGAAGAGCGCCATGCCCGGCAAGTACGGGTTGTAGTCGCTGAGATGGCCCGGTTCAGGCACGTAAGGCGTGCCGGAGTCCAGCAGCAGGCCGCCGGCCCGCTCCACAACCGCGACCTCCATCTGCCGCCACCCGCGGGCGATCAGGAACACCAGCGGCACGAGGACCGACCCGGCCGCGGCCACGGCCGCGCTCGACCGCCCCCAGACCCGTGCGGAGCGGTGCGCGACGAGCCCGGCGAGCCCGTACCCGACGGCGGCGCAGGCGCCCCAGACACGGTGCGGCGTGATGGTCGTCCACAGGCACAGCAGCAGCGCGAACACCGCGCAGGCCGCCCAGCAGGTGGTCTCCCAGCGCCGGGTGGAGCCGCGGCGCCGGGGCGGCACGGGGGAGACCGGCACCGGCACCGGCGCCGTACGCGGCAGGGGCGTACGCACGGCCGCCACCGAGGAGGTCGGCACGTCGACCGGCCCCCGCCAAAGCCCCTGCATCGCGCTCCCCCTGTCACCCGGCACTCGTGTCGGCCAGTCTTCGCAAGGGGCGGACGAGAAGCGTCACACCGGATTCCGATCCTGGGCGTCGACCCGTGGTACTCACCCGGCGCCCGGGTCAACCCGTACGGTGACGCGGCCGGAACGCCCCCCGCCGACAATGTGCCCATGCGTTTGTCGCCGTCCCTGCGCCCCACCGCCTGGCCGCGCTCGCCCCGCTACCCGTACGTCAGCGGCGTCCTGCTGGTCCTCCTGGCCGCGGCCGAGGTCCTGCACTCCCGCATCACCTCGACGACGGTCCTGACGACCCTGCCCTTCGTGGTGCCGCCGCTCCTCTGGCGCCGGCGCGAGCCCCGCGTCGGACTCCTGGTGGTGCCCGCCGCGCTGCTGAACTTCCTCTTCCGCCCCGAGCTGCTGATGACGGTCGCGGTGGCCGGGGTCATGGGCCTCTACTCGCTCGCCCGCCACCGCGTCCTGCACCCCGCCGTGCTGATCACGGCCGCGATCACCGGCGCGCTCCTCGTCAACGCGGGCCACCTGGCGATGGGCGTGTACGACCTCGGAGGCCGGGCGCCCGCCGTGGGCGCCGACGGCTCGCTGTCGTACTTCACGGAGTCCTTCGTCCTGGCCGTGGGCATGGTGGCGACGGTCGGCGTCGCGGACGCCTTCCGCAGCCGGGAGGAGTCACGGCAGGCCCGGGAGGCCGCCCAGCGGGAACTGATCACCATGGAGCGCCGGCACGCCGCCGCCCAGGAACGGGCCGCCATAGCAAGGGAGTTGCACGACATCGTGGCGCACTCGGTGTCCGTGATCGCCGTCCGGGCGGAGAGCGCCACGTACACCACGCCCGACCTGTCCCCGCCCGCCCGCGACGGCTTCCAGCAGATCGCCGCCTCGGCCCGCTCGGCCCTGACGGAACTGCGCCAACTGCTCAGCGTGCTGCGCGCGGACGACGCCGCCGAGGAGGCCCCCGTCCTTCCGCAGCCGACCCTGGACTCCCTCGACGCGCTGCTGGAGGCCCACCGCTCGGGCGGCGGGGAGGTCACCCTCCGCACGGAGGGCACTCGCCCCCCGCTCCTTCCCCCGTCCCTCGAACTCACCGCCTACCGCATCGTCCAGGAGGCCCTGACCAACGCCCGCCGCCACGCCCGCGGCGCCGCGGTCGGCATCCGCCTCGCCTTCGCGGACGACGAGGTCCGCATCCGGATCACCGACGACGGCCCGGGCCCCCAGGGGTCCCCGCAGGTCTCGGGCGGGCACGGCTTGAGCGGCATGCGGGAGCGTGCGAACCTACTCGGCGGACGTCTGACCTGCGGGCCGGCCGGTCCCGGGGGCGGCTTCCTCGTCGAGGCCGAACTCCCGGTGCGCGCCGGGGCGAAGAGCTTCGCGGAGGATGTGTACGAGTGACGGCGGGGGAACCGATCCGCGCGATCGTGGCCGACGACCAGGCGGTGGTCCGGACCGGCTTCGTGAACCTGCTGTCCACGCAGGGCGACATCGACGTCGTCGGCGAGGCGGAGGACGGCGAACAGGCGGTCGCCCTCGCGCTCACCCACCGCCCGGACATCGCGCTCCTCGACATCCGCATGCCGAAACTGGACGGCATCCAGGCCGCGCGCACGATCCTGCGGGAGACCGAGGGCGCCACGAAGGCGCTGATGCTCACCACCTTCGACCTCGACCAGTACGTCTTCGACGCCCTCGCGGCCGGCGCCAGCGGCTTCCTCCTGAAGGACGCGACCTTCCCCGAACTCCTCCAAGCCGTGAGGGTGGTGGCCGCCGGCGACGCCATGCTCGCCCCCGGCATCACCCGCCGCCTGATCGCCGAGTTCGCCCCCCGCCGCCCGGTCACCACCCCCAAGACCCTCCTGGACCGCCTCACCGCCCGCGAGGTCGAGGTCCTCCTCCTGATCGCCCAGGGCCTGTCCAACGCGGACATCGCCGACCGACTCACCATCACCGACCACACGGTCAAGACCCACATCAACCGCCTCTTCACCAAGCTGGAACTACGCGACCGGGCCCAGGCGGTGATCGTGGCGTACGAGGCGGGGCTGGTGACGCCGGGGGAGGGTGGCTGAGCGGCCGCCCCTTGTCACACCGACGTGCTCAACCTTGACGGCCAGGGCTTCGAGGGGCTTCGGCTCTGCCTGTTCCCCTGTGGGGTCGTCCGGCGCAGCCACCAGGCAGCGGAACCGGCGCCGCGGTCCGAACGGCACCGGCCCGCGGCGCAGCGTCGACTCGCGGTCCTCACCCTGCGTGTCCATGATGGAGACAGCCGAACTATCAGGGGGCCGCCATGCGCACGACCGCCGCCCTCGTCGCCATAATCCTTACGGGCGTGACGGTCGCGGCTTGCGGAGACGACACACCTCCGAGCAGCACGAAAACGGTCACGGAGACCGTCACCGCAACGCCGACCGACACGCCGACAACGCCGACCGACGACGCCCAAACGTCGAGCGAAGAGGCGAGTGACGCGACGCTCACGCTGACCGAGAGCTACAAGTACGAGAACGGCGTGCAACTGTCACTCACAGACATCACGCGTGCCGTCTCCAGCGACACCGCCTCGCCGTCGAACACCCCTTATGCCCGCTTCAACCTCAAAGTGGTCAACGAAACCTCGCAGATCCTGGACCTAGGAGGCCTTACCGTCCAGTGCCAGTACGGAGAGCAAGGACAGGAGGGCGACGAGATCTTCGACAGCGCCCGAGGCCTCGAAGGGGCACCGTCCACGCACCTTCGCCCCGGCCGAACCATCACCGCGCTCTTCGGTTGCCAGCTGCCCCGCGACGAGTCGTACCTCCAGGTCGAGGTCGCCCCCGACTACGACATGGAAACGGCGATCTTCGCAGGGTCCGTGAAGTGAGCTGTGGCCAAGGGGCCCACTGACCCACAGGCGACGCCGAACTCGACTCGGTGCGTGAAGGCACCGTAGGCGTGCACGACGCCCCGGCCCAGCCACCCCGATTCGGCAGTGGCAGGCGGGGGCGTCGCAGGGAGCCCTGAGCGGAGTGTGCTAGCCGCCCGTCACCTCCGTCACCTTCCAGCGCTGGTTCGCCCCGGAGTTCGGCTGCCACAGGCCCACGGACGCGCCCTCGTTCGTGGACTGGCCGCCGACGTCCGGGAGTTGGCCGGTCGCGGCGTTGACCAGGGTCCAGGTGCCGTCGCCGGTCGTCGACATGATCCACTCGGTGGCCTTGTCACGGCGGCCCTCGTCGGGCTCCGCCACCAGCGCGCCGTTCCGGACGGCCAGGCGCTTGTCCGTGGACGACTCGGTGAGGACGTACCGCTTGCGGTTGTCGGCGCCGCGGATCTGCTCCACCGTCCACTGCCGGCCGGCCGGGTCGGCGGACGCGCCCCGGATGACCAGGCCCGTGCCGTTGTCCGCGATCGTGAGGTCCTTGCCGCTCTGGACGCCCGTCAGGCGGTAGGTGTGGCCCTTGCGCAGTTCCGCCGCGTCCTTGGCGACTCCGGAGACGCCCTTGACGAGGAAGGACGTCACCGACTGGGCGGGCACGGTCAGCGTGGCCTGCTTGCCGGTGACCGCGACGGGCTTCTGCTTCTCCAGCTTGCCGTCGGCGCTGGTCACCACCGGGGTGACGGTGGCGCGGGAGGAGACCCGGCCGAACTTCGACAGGTCGAGCGTGACCTCGCGGGCCTCGGTGGCGCTGTTGACGTGGACGACGGTCGCCGCGTCGCCCTTGCGGGAGATCGCCGCGGTGCTGGACGTGTCGTTCGTCTTGATCAGCCGGTCGCCGGGCTTGATGAAGTGCGTGAAGTTGCGGGCCGTGTCGAACTTGGTGTTCGTGTAGACCGGGCAGGTCTCCAGGGTGTCCTTGGAGGTGCAGCTGAACGGGAGCTGGATCTCGCCCCAGTTGCCGCCCTTCGCCGACTCCCCGCCCGGCTTCATGTTGTCGTAGTCCTCGACGGGCTGCCAGAACACCCAGGCCCTGGGCTCCAGTTCGCGCAGGTCGTCGACGATGCGCTGGGCGAGGCCGAGGCCGGGCCGCATGTCGGTGAAGCTCTGGCCGTCGCCCCAGTCGCCCTCGACCTCGCTCATCCACAGCGGCTTGTCGGCGGCCTTCGCGAGGTCGCGGACCGTGGTGCGCTGGCCGGTGCCGTAGGTGTGGACGTTCATCTGGCCGACCAGGTCGCGGACCTCCTGGGGGTAGGAGTTCCAGTTGGTGGCGAACGTGCCGGGGTTGGTCTCGTCCATCGCGGATATCTCCGCGTTCGAACGGGACTTCTCCAGGACCGGGGCCAGCGCGCGGAGCACCTTCTGCTGGAGCTCGGGGCCCATGTGGGCGCCCTCCTGGCGGCCGCCGGTCGGCTCGCCGTCCGGGCCGAGCTTGGTGCCCCAGTAGTTGGTGTTCGGCTCGTTGAACGGGTCGAGCGTGTCGACCTTGATGCCGTGCGCCTTCTCAAGACGCTCGGTGGCGCCCACCAGGTACTTGGCGAAGTCCTCGACCGACTCGGGCTTCAGCTGGTCCTTGCCGGCGTCGAAGTTGCCGGAGACGTAGCCGCTCTCGGTCATGAACCAGGGCGGGGAGTTGCTGAAGGTCTCCCAGTGGGTGATGTCCTTCTTGATGCGGTCGACCCACCAGCGTTGCGTCTTGTCGGCGTGTCTGTTCCAGTCGGCCGGGTCCTCGGCGTCCCACCAGTCGACGTCCTCGCGGGTGGTGCCCGCCGGGGCCTTCCACCAGCCCTCGACCGCGCCGCCGGCCCGCAGGTAGTCCTTGACGTCCGGGGCGTTGCCGCCGCCGATGTTGTAGCGGGCGATGTTCAGGGCGAGGCCCTCGTCGCCGAAGAGGAGCTTGTAGAGCTTCTCGCGGATCGCGGGCGGGTAGTCGCCGGTGGCGTTGGCGAACCAGACCAGGCTCGTGCCCCAGCCCTCGAACTTCTCCCCCGAGTAGGAGGGGTCCGGCCGGACCGTGACCCCGGCGGCCTGGACCGCGGGCTCGGCGTGCGCGGCCGGCAGGGTCGTCGTCGCCAGGACGGTTCCGGTCGCCAGCGCGGTGACGCCGATGGCCCCGAGGAGCCTTCTCTTGCGGGTGCGGTGTGCCATCTCGAGTACTCCAGCTCTTCTGCGTGCCGCGCGTCCCGGCGGGACACAGAGATCGGGGCCTACGGGGGTGCGAGTGGTACGGGTTTGGCGGCTTCTCGTACGATTTCGACTAGGCAATGTTTACGTAAACATCCACTGGCGGGATGTCTACACTGTCCGAATCTCAGGGGTCAAGGAGTCGTTCCGGACCGAAATTCGCGCCAGTCGGGCGGCGAGGGCAGCGAGGGGCAGGTGGGCACCGTGGACGGCGAGAGCGTGCCGGGGGGCACGAGCCGGACGAGAAGGCGTGCGGCCCGTCCCCGCCAGGGCGCGTCCATGGCGGACGTCGCCCAGCTCGCGGGGGTGTCGTCCCAGACGGTCTCCCGGGTCTCCAACGGCTTCCCCGGCGTCACCGAGGACACCCGCCGGCAGGTCCTGGCCGCCATGCGGGAGCTGGGCTACCGGCCCAACAGCGCGGCCCGCGCGCTGCGCCGCGGCGAGTTCCGCACCCTCGGCGTGATCACCTTCTCCCTGTCCACCATGGGCAACATCCGCACCCTGGAGGCCATCGCCACGTCCGCGGCCCAGCACGGTTACGCCGTCACACTGCTGCCCGTGGCCGTCCCCACCCAGGACGAGGTCAACGGCGCCTTCTCGCGCCTCGGGGAACTCGCGGTGGACGCCGTCATCGTCATCATGGAGATCCACCTGCTCGACGCGGCGACGGTCTCGCTGCCGCCCGGAGTGCAGGTCGTCGTGGCCGACTCCGACGCCGGCGACCGCTACACCGTCGTCGACACCGACCAGGCGGGCGGGGCCCGGGACGCCGTACGGCACCTGCTGGACCTCGGCCACGACACGGTGTGGCACCTGGCGGGCCCCGAGGGCTCCTTCGCCGCCCAGCGCCGCGCCAACGCCTGGCACGCGACGCTCACCGAGGCGGGCCGCACCCCGCCGCCCCCGGTCCGCGGCGACTGGTCGGCCGAGTCCGGCTACCGGGCCGGCCTCCGCCTGGCCGACGAGCCGGACTGCACGGCGGTGTTCGCGGCCAACGACCAGATGGCCCTGGGCCTCCTCCGGGCCCTGCACGAGCGGGGCCGCCGCGTTCCCGAGGACATCAGCGTCGTCGGCTTCGACGACATCCCCGAGTCCGCGTCCTTCCTCCCGCCCCTGACCACGATCCACCAGGACTTCGCCGAGGTGGGACGACTGTGCGTGGAGGGGGTCCTGAGCAAGATGCGGCAGGACGGGACGGAGCACGGGACGACGCTGGTGCCTACGCGGTTGGTGCGGCGGGCGAGTACGGCGCGTAGGGCGCGCTGAAACCGTCCGGTGCGCGGACGCGCCGCAGAACAGGCCCCGGCGGCACGGGACGACGCTGGCCGGGGCGGTATGGAGCCGGTTTCAGCGTGTGGGCGGCACGAACTCCGGCTGGTCCAGTACCCGCAGCCAGCTCCCGTCGGACTGGCGCCGTGCCACCTGTGCCCGGGCCCCGGCGCCGTCCCTCGGCGGAGTCGACGTGAGGGCGATGTCGCCGCTGACCAGGGTCGGCAGAGGTGGTTCCGGCTCGAAGCGCGGGCGGTCGGCCAGGACCTTCTCCCACAGGGCGCGGATCGCCTCCCGGCCCACCGTGCGCTCGCCGGGCGGGTAGGCCAGCACCGCGTCCTCCTCGTAGAGCGCGGCGACCCCGGCCGCGTCACCCGCGTTGGAGCGTTCGACGAACAGGCGGGTGAGGTCTTCGGGACGCATGGCCTTCTCGTACACGGCTCCTCCTGAGGACACGACGGGTTCCTTCGGTGCTTCCAGCGTCCCGGGACCACGATCAGAAGTCCAACAGATGAATCTACTGGTAGCTAGAATTCCCGGTCATGGAACTGAGGCAGCTGGAGTACTTCGTCGCCGTCGCCGAGGAGCGGAACTTCACGCGTGCCGCCGAGCGGGTGCACATCAGCCAGTCCGGAGTCAGCGCTCAGATCCGCCAGTTGGAGCGGGAGCTGGGAGCCGAGTTGTTCGACCGCTCCGCGCGCACCGCCACCCTCACCGCCGCCGGCCGCGCCGCGCTCGACCACGCCCGTGCGGCGCTCGCCGCGGCCGGGGCGGTCGGGCAGGCCGTCGGCGAGGTGACCGACCTGATCCGGGGCCGGCTCGGAGTCGGGATGGTCGTCGGCTGCACGCTCACCCCGCTCTTCGACGCCCTCTCCGCCTTCCACCGGGCCCATCCGGGGGTCGAACTCTCCCTGCTGGAAGACAACTCCGACCGGCTCGTCGAGGCGGTGCGCGACGGGAGCGTCGACCTGGCACTCGTCGGGACCGCCGGCGCCCCCGAGGGCCTGGAATCGCTGACGGTCATCAGCGAGCGCCTCGTCGTGGCGGTCCCGGCCGGGCATCCCCTGGCGGAACAAGACCGGGTGCGCCTGCAGGACTTGGCCGGCCATTCCCTCGTGTGCATGCCCCCGGGCACCGGCCTGCGCACGGTCTTCGACCGCGCCTGCGCCGCGCAGGGCCTCCGGCCGGTGATCGCCCTGCAGGCCGGCGCCGCGGACGCCGTCGCGGACCTGGCGGCGCGCGGGCTCGGTGTCGCCGTACTGAGCGAGTCGATGGCGACCGGCCGTGGCGGCGACCTGGTCGCCCGCACGATCGACGACGTCACGGAACCGGCCCTGCTCGCCCTGGTCTGGCGGCGCTCGCACGGCCCCGCGGTGCGGGAGCTGCTCGCCCACAGCCGGCGGGCCTTCACGGGCGGCCGCTGACGGCCGTGTCAGTCCGCCGCCGGGGCGATGCGGTCGCAGAGGTTGTCCGTCGTCGCGTGGAGCAGGCGGACGTCCTTGTAGCCGGTGGCGCTGATGCGCATCGTGAAGACGCCGTCGACGATGTACAGGCCGCGCGGCAGGTTCCCCTGGCCCTCCCCCACGCCGACGAGCACCGGCCCGCGCACGGTCCAGGACTGTGAGCCGTCCCGCCCGTACTCGACGACGGCCGAGCCGCTCGCGTCGGCGTCGTAGGAGGCACCCGTCCCGGTGTTCGTGACGCGGACGACGAGATCGCCCCGGTAGGCGACGTGCCGGGCGGAACCGTCGGGGTGGGTGTCGAGCACACGCCGCATCACCTCGTCGACGACCGGCTCACCGTGGACGGGGAAGTCGCAGCGCGCGCCGGCGCCGACGTCCCACGGCGCGGAGGGGGCCGGTTCCCAGCCCGGGCCGGCCGCCGCGGACGCGGGCTGGGCGGCGAAGAGCAGGGCGGCAAGGGCAAGCGGTGCGAGGGCGGTTCGTCGCATGGTTCTCGGGTTCTCCTCGGACGAGCGAACGGGCAGACGGGCGGATGGACGGATGGACGGACGGACGGATGGACGGACGGGGCGTACGCCACCCTCGCCCCGGCCGCTGACCAAAGCCTCACCACCGGCGCCGCGTTAGGCTGCCGGGCCATCATGGAGTTCCAGCTGCTCGGGCCGTTCACCGCCCGCCACGAGGGGCGGCCGGTGCCGTTGGGCAGCCGCCGCCAGGAGCGGTGCCTGCTGGCGGTCCTGCTGCTGCACGCGGGCCGTGCCGTCACGACCGCGCGCCTCATCGACCTGCTGTGGGACGGCGCGCCGCCCGCCTCCGCCCGGGCGACCGTGCACACGTACGTCGGCCGGCTGCGGGCCGCGCTCCGGCCGTACGGGGTGTCCGTCGATACCCGGCACGACGGTTACGCCGTCGAACGGGGCTCGCATCGGATCGACGCGCAGGAGTTCACCGCGCTCGTCGGGCAGGCGGCCGAGGCGGGCGACCCGTTGGCGCGGATCGGCCACTACGACCGGGCCCTCGCGCTGTGGCGCGGCCCGCTCCTCGCGGACGTCGCCGACGACGGGCTGCGCTCGCGCCTCGGCGGCGGGCTCGTCGAACTGCGGCTGTCCGCGGCGGAGCAGCGGGCGGAAGCCCAGCTCACCACGGGCCTGCACGAGCGGGTCGTCACGGAGCTGCCGCCGCTGCTGGACGAACACCCCACGCGGGAACGCCTGGTCGCCGCCGGGATGACCGCCCTGCACCGCGCGGGCCGCCGGGCCGAAGCGCTCCGGCTGTACGACCGCACCCGCGAGTTGCTGGCCGACCGGCTCGGCGTCGAGCCCGGGCGCGACCTGCGCACGCTGCACGCCCGCATGCTGCGCGACGATCCACGCCTGGACCGGCCGCCCGGGCCCGTCTACGCGGTACGGGTCGACGACCAGTGGCTGCCGTGGAGTACGGGCGGTCACCCGGCGCTGGAGTTCTGCAACACCTACGCGGGGTGGGGCGGGGAGCGGCTGCCCGGGTCGGACTGGCTGCGGGGCTACGCCACGCTCGCCGTCTGGGCCGGGCACCTGGACCTGGTCGAGGAGTGGCAGGTCGCCCGGCTGCGCGAGCGGGCCCGACGGCAGCCGGAGGAGGCCGCGGCCGCGCTGGACGAGGCCCGGCGCTTCCGTACGGATCTGTACGCCTGCCTGACCGACCCGCAGGACGGCCGCGCCTTCCGTGCGGTGGCCGAGGTGGTGGAGGAGGCCGCGCGGCTGTCGGTCTTCACCCGGGGCGAGGACGGGCTCGGGCGCTGGCAGCCGTCGCCGTCGGCCGGGCTGCGGCTGCCCCTGTGCGCGGTGGCCCGCACGGCGGGCGAACTGCTCGCCGACGCGCGCCGTTTCACCCTGCGCAGTTGCCCGAGCCCCGACTGCGGCTGGCTGTTCCTCGACGAGCGCGGACGGCGCAGATGGTGCAGCCTGGCGACCTGCGGCACCCGGCGCACGTCAGCCCGGGAGACCGGTGGGTGACCCTCACACGCCGCTAGCCCCGTTCCGCCCCGCCGCCCCGTTCCGCCCCGCCGCCCCGTTCCGCCCCGCCGCCCCGTTCCGTCCCGCCGAACCGTTCGGTCCCGCTGAACCGTTCTGTCGCGGCCAGCACGGCGTCCGTCGTCGCGTCTCCCGACAGCCCGTGCCCCTCCCCGCCGATCAGCACCAGTTCGGCGTCGGGCCACACCCGGGCCAGCCGCCAGGCGATGTCCGGGGGTCCGCTGATGTCCATCCGGCCGTGGATCAGCACGCCGGGGATGCCGGTGAGCCGGGGCGCGTCGCGCAGGAGCGCCCCGTCGTCCAGGAAGGCCGCGTGCCGCCAGTAGTGCGTGACGAGGCGCGCGAAACGGAAGCGGAAGCGCGGGTCCTCGTAGCGCGGGTCGGGCTTGTGCCCCGGGTGGGTGGAGACGTGCACGTCCTCCCACCGGCACCACTCCCGCGCGGCCCGCTCCCGCACGGCCGGGTCGGGGTCGGCGAGCATCCGGGCGTACGCGTCCACCAGGCTGCCGTCACGCTCGGCCTCCGGCACGGCGTCCCGGAAGCGGGCCCACTCCTCGGGGAAGATCCGCCCCATGTCCCGCGTGACCCACTCCACCTCCCGGCGGGTGGTGTTGGTGACGCTGAAGAGGACCAGTTCGCTGACGTGCTCCGGGTGCCGCTCGGCGTAGGCCAGCGCGAGGGTCACGCCCCAGGAGCCGCCCAGGACCAGCCAGTTGTCGATGCCCAGGTGCCGGCGCAGCAGCTCGATGTCGGCGATGAGGTGGTGCGTGGTGTTGGCGGCGAGGGAGGTCCGCGGATCGGCGGCGTCGGGCGTACTGCGCCCGCACCCGCGCTGGTCGAACAGCACGATCCGGTACGCCGCCGGGTCGAACAGCCGCCGCCAGAACGGCCCCGCTCCCGATCCCGGCCCGCCGTGCAGCACGAGGGCGGGCTTGCCGACGGGGTTCCCGCAGGTCTCCCAGTAGACGCGGTTGCCGTCGCCGACGTCGAGCATGCCGTGCTCGTACGGCTCGACGGGGGGATGAAGCCTAGGACGAAGCCCGGCGGCCATGTGCGATGCCTCCCCACATTGAGATGCACTGCGATAATGCGCTGCAATATAACAGCACTGTTAGATTATCGGCATGAGCCGTCATCCGGATCCCGTCGCCGTGGGCACCCTGCTCCGCCACGTCCTCGAACTCCTCGACGGCGACGTGGCCAAGGTCTACGAGGAGCAGGGCCTCCCCGAGTACCGTCCCCGGTACTCCCCGGTCGTACGGGCCCTCGTCGCCGAAGGTCCCTTGTCCGTCCGCGACTTGGCCACCACGCTGGGCGTCACGCACTCCGCCGCGAGCCAGACGGCGGCGCAGATGGCCCGCGCGGGCCTGGTCACCCACACCCCCGACCCCCACGACGCCCGCCGCCGCCTGATCGACCTCACCCCCAAGGCCCGTGCCCTCCTCCCCCGGATCGAGGCGGAGTGGGAGGCCACGCGAGCGGCCATGGCGGAACTGGACGCGGAGCTGTCGATGCCGCTGGCCGCGTTGCTGACGGAGGTGGCGGAGGCGGTGGGGCGGCGGTCGTTCCGGGAGCGGGTGGTGGGGCGTATCCGTATCGGTCGTGAGGGGGCCGGAGGCTCGGAGTGACGGGAGGCAATCGCAGGAGGTCGGCAGGGGGCGGGGGTACCGTTCTCGTGTCGATGCAGAACGGAGACCAGGATGTCCCCGAACACTGACGAGCGCGCGGGCGCACGCATCGCGCACGTGCGCAAAGTCCGGCGGTTGACGCAACGCGAGTTGGCCGATTTCTCGCACGTTTCCTACAGCACCCTGACCAAGGTGGAGCAGGGCGTCCTGCCCGCGAGCCCGTCGGTGATCGGCGCACTCGCCCGTGCCCTCTCCGTGCCCGTCACCGAACTGACCGGGCAGCCCTACCTCGAAGAGCTGCGCCAGGACCAGCTGGACGGCCTGATCCACCCGATTCGCGAGGCCCTGAACATCTACGATCTGGGCCCCGACCCGGAGGTGAGGCCCCGCCCGGTCGAGGAGTTGGAGAGGCACGCGGAGAAGCTCTGCGCCATGGTCCGCGCGACGGACATCAAACAGGTCGCCGCCGACCTGCCCGGCCTCATCCACGAGGCCACCACGACGGCGCACACGCACCCGGCGGACCGCACTTGGCGCTTGCTGGCGAGCACGTACCGGACCGCCTACGACGTGACGACGAAGCTCGGGTTTCCCGACCTGTGCATGGTGGCGCTGGACCACATGGAGTGGGCCGCGCAGCGGGCCTCCGACCCCGTGCTGAGCGGAATGCGCCAGTACCTGCGCGCCCTTGTCTACCTCCGGGCCAGCGACTACCGCACGGGCAAGCGGCTGGTTGGGCTGGGCATGGCCACCCTGGAGCAGGCGGAGCCGGGGCGCGTCACCGATGTCGTCACGGGACAGCTCCACCTCGGCGCCGCCGTGATGGCGGGCCGGGACAAGGACAAGGACACCGCGGAAGGACACCTCGGCGAGGCAGAGCGCATCGCGGGGCAGACCGGACCGGCCGAGAAGGTTCAGTGGCTCTCCTTCGGTCCGACCAACGTCGGCGTGCACCGGGTCAGCGTGCTCACCGAACTCGACCTGTACGCCGAGGCGGTGGGCTCGGCCCAGGAGATGACGATTCCGGAAGGGTGGCCGCCGTCGCGCCTCGCTCACCACCACGCCGAGGTGGCGCGGGCCGAGATGTGGACGGGCCGCACGGACGCGGCGTTCCGGAGCCTGTTGAAGGCTCGGAAACTCGCCCCGCAGCAGACGCGGTACCACCCGACCGTGCGCGAGACATACGCCGGTCTGGAGGCGGCCAAGCGCAGGATGCCGGAGAGCTTCGGCAACTACGGTTCCTGGCTCGGGATGTGACGTAAAGGCAGGCAATGGCCGGGGCTATCAGCAATGTCTGATAGTTCCGGCCTTCGCATGTCGGCACGATGCCAGGGTCGGAAGACCCCCGCGACCGTGCGACCGGTCCGGGGGCGTGGCCACCAACCCCGTGGAGGTTGACGACATGCGTCACGCTATCGCGTGGATCTTCGAAGCGCTGCTGCGACTGCTGCTGCCGGCACGAGGCCGCCATCGAGCCCCCGAACCGTCAAGGGCCGTGCGGCCCTCGGAGGCACCACTGGTCCGTCTGCCGCGCGTGCCCGCGTTACGCGGCGAGGACATCGGCCTCGTCCGTCCCTACCTCGTCGCCCATGAGCGACGCGAGGCGGAACGGCGGCAGCGCACACCGCGGCGCACACTGGTGCTCGCCCCGGGCGGCATCGGCATCCGCCCCCGTCGGACTCGTGGCATGGGGGTGGCGGCCTGATGACCTACGACCGGAACGCCGTCCCCGCGCTCGGTCCGGGCCTGCGGCTGCTGCCCTGGGAGACCGACACCGGCAGGCCGTGTTTCCTGGATGCGGACGGTGGCCAGGGCGCACTGTCCCGGCTGGCGGACGAGATCGAGGAGGACCAGCTGCGCGACGGCGCCGACGTCCTCGAGGGCGCCCGAGCCGTGCTGCACGACGGCAAGGCGGGGGAGTACGCGCTGCGGAACGCCCTGCGAGCGGTCACCCAGTGCCTCGGCAACGTGCTGCGTGTCGCCGACAGCCGCGGGGCGCGTCTCCCCCAGCCGGATCGCGACCGGCCGCAGCTCTCGACCGGGGCACGCGGATGAGCGCGGACGACAGCGTCGTGCGCCGCCGCTACCGGTTCGCCGAGTGGACTCTGACGGAACGCCGCCATGACTGATCCCGGTGTCGAACCACACGGACATGGCAGGAGGTGAGAGAAGCGTGGCGCTGGTGTACCGCGGTTGTCTCCTCGTCAGGTGGGTTATGAAGCACTCATGGCTCTGACTGGTCAACTGGTGACACTGCTCGCCGTAGCGTTGGGCGCCGTCCTGTCGATGGCGGCGACGATGATCGTGGAGAAGGCACGATGGCGCCGCGAGCAGTCCGTCCGGTGGGATGAGCGGCGTTTGAGCGCGTATGGCGAGTACGCCCACGCCGTGAAGGAACTCGCGCACCGCTATCGGCGGATCGCGGTCGCCAAGGGCATCGCCGCGAGTGGAGCCGCGCCGCTGGAGCCCACCGAGGAGGTTCTCGCCGAAGTGGCGGAGGCCGAGTTGCAACGCTCGGCGCTCGCCGAAACGGTGTGGCTGCTTGGGGACGTCAAGACGAACACGGCCGCTGTCAGGCTGAACCACTGCCTGTGGCATCTGGAGTGGCTGGCCCGTGAACTTCCGACCAGAGAACAGGGCGGCTGGGACCAGGCATACGAGGACTTCCGGCAGGCGCGGCATCGTTTCCTGGAACTGGCGCGTGCCGGCCTCGGTGTGCGAGGCACACGCATAGCCGAGTCGGTTCCCTGGCCACCGCCCTGGAGGGGTGACCTTTCCCAGGGCCCTCGGCGTTGAGGGCCGGGCCGCGTCCGTCGGTTCCGCTGATCTCTCCATCGTCCTGCACCTACAGTGCAGAGGCGGCAGCCGGGCCATGTTCGCGGACACGGTGGAAACGAGGTCGGCGTTTCGATGCAGGTAGCGGGCGGGCATCCCGCTATGTCGGAAGAGGCGCGCCTGGCTGCCTACAACACCGTTTCCACCTCGCTCGCCCTGCGAAGTGATCGCGAGCTGGCCGGGCTTGTGGACGCCGCCGTGCCGCTCGGTTCCGGTATCGGCGGGAAGTCAGCGCTGATGGAGGTCGACGGAAATCCGGTCTTCGTGAAACGGGTGCCGCTCACGGACATGGAGCGGGGCCCGGAGCACGTACGGTCCACGGCCAACTGACCGACGGCCGCCTCTACTTCACGGATTACGGCCTCGCCCTTTCCTCCCGGTTCGATCTGTCACCGTCCGAGACGAGATTCTTCGAACTGCACCGGACCTACGATCGCTGCTACACGGTCAGCTGGCTCGTGAACTGGCTGATCACCGCCCTCTACGGATACGAGCGGAAGCAACGCGTGGCACTCATCCACGCATGCGCCGAGGGGGAGAAGCCGCCGGATGGGCCGCCAAAAGCCAGGGCGATCCTTTCCCGCCACGCGCCGCTCGCCGCGGTGCTGACGGACTTCTACCTCACGATCCAGGAGGAGAGCAGGGAAAGCCCGTACCCGTTGGAGGCCCTCCGTCGAGTCCTCGACGCGGACAGGGCACGGCCTACCTCGCCTGTCGCTCGGACCCGTTGACGCCGGCCGCACCGACCCAGCGGTGATAGGCGTCCACGTCGACGTTGCTGCCGCACAGGATGGTGACCACGTGCCGGCCGGCGAAGCGGTCGCGGTCTTCGAGGATCGCCGCGATGCCGAGCGCGGCCGACGGTTCGACGACGAGGCCGGCGTGGTCGAGGAGCATCCGCATGCCGGCGGTGATCGACGCCTCCTGGACCAGGACCGCGTCGTCGGCGACCAGCAGGAGATCGTCCAGGACGGCCGGGATGGGACACCGGCCCGCGACGCCGTCGGCGATGGTGTCGGTCGAGTCGGTGGTGACGACACGCCGCCGGCGCCACGAGTGGGTCAGCGCCGGTGCGCCCAGCGGCTGGACGCAGATCACCTCGGTCCCGGGCGCCATGGACTTCACCACATGTCCCACGCCGGTGGCCAACGCTCCGCCGCCGAGGGCGATCAGGACCGCGTCGAACGACGGCGTGGCGTCCACCAGCTCCAGGCCGATGGTCCCCGCGCCCTCGCAGGTCTCGAGGTCCAGGCTGTCCTCGACCAGCCGGATGCCGTCGCGGCGCGCGATGGCCGCGGCCCGTTCGCGTGCCATCTCGTGGTCGCCGTCCACGAGTTCCAGCGTGGCGTCCAGTGCGCGGATGCGATCCAGCTTGGCCGCGGTCGCGAAGCGGGAGGCCACGACGGTGACGTCGAGCCCCCGGCCCCGACCGGACCAGGCGAGGGCCTGGCCGAGGTTGCCCGCGCTGGCGCACACCACGGCCCGCGAGCCCTGGTCGGCGAGCAGGCTCGCGACCACCTCGGTGCCACGGGCCTTGAAGCTGCGGACCGGGTTCGCCGTTTCGAGCTTGATGCTCACCGCGCACCCGAGGGCGGGCTCCAGCGCCTCGCAGCGGTACAGCGGAGTGTCGAGGAAAACCGGGTCGATGACCCGGCGGGCCGCTCGGATCCGAGCGGTGTCGAGGCGCGTTTCCCGCATGACACGACAGCGTAGGGCCGTCGGCGCTGTTCCACGCGGTGCGTTCAGGTCCGAGGGCCGGGGAGCAGAAGCGGCAGAGGCCTCGGATCTCTCCGAGGCCTCTGTTCCTCACTTACCAGACTCTGTCCCCAACCGGCGTTACTTCGCGCCGAGTTGGCCGCTCAGTTCCGTGACGAGGTGGTATCCCCCGGCGAGATCGATGTCCGTCCGTTCCCTGAGCAGCTTGATCGCGGAGTCGCGCCGGCCGCTGCCCAGCAGGTCGGTCATCTCGGCGACCAGCGGAGCGTCGAGGTGCCGTAGGGCATCCAGCGCCTGGCTGTACGTGGTGGGCAGGGCCTGGCCCTGCGTGAGCAGGTCCAGGGCCACGGAGGCCGTGTCCAGGCCGAGGCCCGTGTCCTTGCGCAGGCGACGGACGGCTTTGGCGGTGCGTCCCTCACCCGCCAGTGCCTGCGCCTCCTGCTGCGCTCCCTGCTCGACGGGCGTGATCAGTGCGGTGGTACGTGCCTTGGTGCTCGTCATGACGCCTCGCCCCTATCGGCAGTTCTTCTTGATCCCGTCGATCCCGAGTATCACCGAGGCCAGGCCGCCGAGCGTGGCGCCCAGTTCGCTGATCTTCTCCTCGCCCTTGGAGACGCGGATGAGGAGGTAGGCGGCCTCCTTGACGGAACCGACCTTCTTGATGAACGCCTTCAGCTTCAGGATCTTCGCGACGGGAACCGCGCCGCCGGCGATGGCGGCCGTGATGGACCCCACGCACTTGGCCGTCTGCCACCAGCCGAAGGCCACGACGCGCGGCTTCCCGGCGGGGAGGTGTTCGTCGAGGTAGGCCTGGACGGCTGCCTCTCCCTGCAGCTCGACGCCGACGGGGATCCCCTCGATCACCTTCAGCATGGCGATGAGCTTCTGCCCTTCGGCCGAGTCCAGTTCCTCGGCGGCGGTCATGGGCTCGTCGGCAGCGACGACCGCTGCCGGGGCCGTGGTGCCGCGGTCGGCGGCCACGGCGGCCTGGCTCAGACCCGTGCCCAGGATCGCGGCGGCGGTCAGCACGGCGGTGGCAGCGGTCAGTCTCTTGATCTTCACGATGTTCCCCTCTTCGGTCTTGCGTCCAGTTGGTCATTCCTGGACCGGACGCGGCGTCTCCCCTGGTCAGAGGGAGGCCGCGTCCCGCAAATGATCATTAACCCGCCCTTGCGGCAAGGCAACGGATTTGAGCAGGTTCTGAGGGATCTTCAGAGGGGGTGGCGCGTGGATTCGTGGGCCGGCCTCAGCGATGAACGCTCGGCCTGCTGTCTGAGCCCCGAAGCTCCCTGACCATCACCGAGTACACGGGCGAGTCGGCGAAGGGCTGTTGCTCGCCCGTCTTGGCGTAGCCCCACGACTCGTACAAGGCCTGGACCTTGGGGTGGGTCACGTCGACCAGGAGGACGGCGAGGTCTTCGGGGCGTTCCTTGAGAAGCGCCTCATGAAGTCGTTCGGACAGTCCTTGCTTGCGCCACCGGGGGCGGACCATGACCTCGGACACCGCGTAGGTGGAGGTCTGGCCGTGGGCGGGTTCGTAACCTGTCGAGCGCCACCATTCCCGCCCGGGCGCGAGCGGCGCGCCGTAGGCGAAGCCGGCCGGTTCCTCACCGTCGTACGCCACCACGCACGAAAAGCCGTCCATGCCGGTCCAGTGGTCGACGAACCAGGCGAAACGCTGGTGGAAGGGGTCGTCCAGCTGGTCGGCGTAGGCGTCGGCATGAACGTCGATGAGCATCTGCCGGAAGCCCTCCGCGAGGTCTCCGTACTGGAAGTGACGCAGGTCGATCACGCTCGGCTCCATTCGGCTCGCATGCGGTCTGCCCAGTCTCGGGCGTGGGCGCTGGTGGGAGCCAGGGTGAACAGGTCACGGTGGAAGTCGCCGACGAGAGTGACCCGGTGTGGCAGCGGAAGGCGGCTGGGATCTTGGCCAGGGCGTGGTGTGCCATGGCTTCGGCGTGTGCGGGTCGGCGGCTGTCGAAGTTGACGATCGCGCCGAGGTGGTCCAGTTCCGCAGGGCCGTAGAAGGAAGTGCGTCGCGGCCGTCATCGAGAGCGGCGTTCGCCAGTGCTACACGAACAGTCTCGTTGGGCCCGGTGACATGGCGGGGCGTCCACGGGTGAGGGACGGCCCACCGGCCCAGCCGATCACCCTGGACGGCTGAGTCCCGTCATCAGGGCTGGGTGCGGCTTGACGGCCGGGCGGCGGCGTCCGGGGCGCTGTGCCGAGTGCACGCCCACAGCACGAGCCCCACGCAGCTGAACGCGGCGCCCAGTGCGCATACGGCGCCCCAGCCCGCCACCGAGTAGAGGGAGGTCGCGGCGACGGCACCGGTCGCGCTGCCGACCGAGTAGAAGACCATGTATCCGCCGATGAGCCGGCTGCCCGCGTCCGGGTGCAGTGCGTGGATCAGGGTCTGGTTGGTGACATGGACCGCCTGCACGGCGAGGTCGAGGAGGACGACCCCGACGGCCAGGGCCCAGAGCGAGCCGCGGGTGAAGGACAAGGGCAACCACGAGGCGACGAGCAGTGCCAGGGCGATGCCGGTGGTCCGCCGGGAGAGTCCGCGGTCGTTCAGGCGGCCCGCCGCGGTCGCGGCCAAGGCCCCGGCGACACCGATCAGCCCCAGCGCCCCGATCGCGCTGTGGGACAGGAAGTACGGGGCCTCGCTGAGCGGCAGCGCGACGCTGCTCCACAGCGTGCTGAAGGCGGCGAAGATCAGCAGACCGAACAGGGCCCGGAGCCGCAGCAGTCGTTCGCGTGCGAACAGGGTGATCGTGGAGCGCAGAAGCTGCCCGTACCGCAGCGCCGCCGGTGGAGTGTCACTGTGGCGCGGCAGCACGCGGTGCAGGACGAGGGCGAGCAGAGCGGTGAGCGACGCCGAGGCGAGGTAGACGGAGCGCCAGCCCGCGAGATCGGCCAGGAGGCCCGATGCGGTGCGGGCGAGCAGGATCCCGATGACGACGCCGCCGGTGACGAGACCCACGACCCGTCCGCGCTCGGCGGGAGGGGCCAGTGATGCCGCGAAGGCCACCAGCGTCTGCGTGACGACCGAGAGGAGTCCCACCGCGGCCATGCCCGCGAGCAGGAGCGCCGCCGTCCGCGCGGCGGCCACCACGGCCAGCGCGGCCACCAGCAGCAGCAGTTGGGCCACGACGAGCCGTCTGCGGTCGGCCACGTCGCCCAGCGGCACGAGGAAGAAGAGTCCCACCCCGTATCCGACGTGCGTGAGGGTGACCACGCTGCCGACGAGTGCCGGGCTCATGGCGAGGTCGTGGCCCATGGTCACCAGGAGCGGCTGGGAGAAGTAGACGTTGGCCACCGCGGCACCGCACGCGACGGCGAACAGCAGGACGACGCCACGGGACAGGACGAACGCCGGACCCTCCTCGCTTCGGGCCGCGCTCCCTGATGTCACGTCCTCGCAGCTGCCGGGCATCGGCATCCACCCCTCCCTCTATTTGGTTGCAAGTTGCCACCAGATAGGGACGCTAGCCGTGTTGGTAGCATGTTGCAACCATCGTGAAAGTGAAGGACGCCATGGTGACCAGGACCCGCTTCGACGACAGTGAGTGCCCCGTCGCCCGCTCGGTGGACGCGATCGGCGACTGGTGGTCCCTGCTGATCGTGCGTGACGCCTTCGACGGAAGCCGGCGCTTCGGGGAGTTCCAGCGCAGCCTCGGAGTGGCCAAGAACATCCTCGCCGCGCGCCTGCGCACCCTGGTGGCCGGCGGCGTCCTCGAATCCGTCCCCGCGTCGGACGGCAGCGCCTACCGCGAGTACGTCCTGACCTCGAAGGGCAAGGCGCTCTTCCCGGCCATCGTGGCACTGCGGCAGTGGGGCGAACAGCACTTCTTCGCCCCCGGCGAACCGCACTCCCAACTGGTCGACCGCCACCGGGAACAGCCCCTCCGCCCCCTGGAGGTGCTGTCGGCGGACGGGCGCCGGCTGCACCCCGACGACACCACCGTCCACAAGGTCACCGATGAGTGATCGGGGCCCAACGGCCGTCGCATGCCCGTCCCTTCCGGCGCCCCGCCCCTGATGGGGCCAGCAGCCCGGTCACAGGCGTCAGGCACCGGAGGATCCACGGTTTCGTGAATTCAGGAGTCCGTGTACTGTCTTCCCATGCTGACCGTCGCCCCCGACATCGAGGTCCTCGCCCGATTCGGTCGCGCCCTCGCCGATCCGATCCGCTGCCGCGTCCTGCTGGCCCTGCGCGACGCCCCCGCCTACCCGGCCGATCTCGCCGAGGCCCTCGGCGTCTCCCGGACGCGGCTGTCGAACCACCTGGCGTGCCTGCGCGACTGCGGGTTGGTCGTCACCGTCCCGGACGGCCGGCGCACCCGCTACGAACTCGCCGACGAACGCCTCGGTCACGCCCTGGACGCCCTGCGCACCGCCGTGGTGGCCGTCGAGACCGACCGCAGCTGCCCGGACGCCGACGCGAAGGGCTGCTGCTGAGGATGGCCGCCGAGACTCCGCTCACGCTCGGCCCCGCCCCGGGCCGCCGCGACGCGCTCACCCGCCGGATACGGCTCCTGGTCGCCGCGACCATCGCCTACAACGTCGTCGAGGCGATCGTCGCCCTCACCGCCGGTGCCCTCGCCTCCTCCACCGCGCTGATCGGCTTCGGCCTCGACTCCGTCATCGAGGTCTCCTCCGCCGCGGCCGTCGCCTGGCAGTTCTCCGCGGCCGACCACGCCGTGCGCGAGGCGCGCGAGAAGACCGCCCTGCGGATCATCGCCGTGTCGTTCGTCGCGCTCGCCGCGTACGTCGCCGTCGACGCCGTGCGGGCGCTCACCGGCACCGGCGAGGCCGAGCGCTCCGTTCCCGGCATCGTCCTCGCCGCCCTCTCCCTCGCGGTGATGCCGTTCCTGTCCGCCGCGCAGCGCCGTGCCGGACGGGAACTGGGCTCCGCCTCCGCGGTCGCCGACTCCCGGCAGACCCTGCTGTGCACCTACCTGTCCGCCGTCCTGCTGGCCGGTCTGGTCCTCAACGCCACGCTCGGCTGGTCCTGGGCCGACCCGATCGCCGCCCTGGTGATCGCCGCCGTGGCGGTCAAGGAGGGGCGGGACGCCTGGCGCGGTGAGGGCTGCTGCGCCGCACCGCCGCCGTCCGTCCGGGAGCCGGTCGCCGGTTCGGGGGCCGCCGACGCGCGGGAGGAAACTCAGGAAGGCACGCGGGAAGGCGCGCGGGAAGGCACGCCGGAGGGCGGCTGCGCGTGCCGTCCGGGCTGCTCGTGCTGCAACCCGGCCGGACGTCGCACGCGCCCCGCACCGGCACCGCGCCCCTGACCTTCGCCCGCCTCAAAGGGTCGCCCGTCACCCGTCACCCGTCACCCGTACAACGCCACCCGCGGCAGCACCGTCCCCCGCACCCCCGGCTGCACGGCAGTGACCCGGTACCGCTCCGTCAGCGTTTCGCCCGCGCCCAACGTCCGCCGCGCGGCCGTGAGTTCCGTGTACAGCGTCCCCGTCTGGCTGCCCACGGCCACGGGCTGCCGGCAGCCGTGCCCGGTGCGCCGCTCCACCGTGAGGTCCGACGGCGTCAGGTACGGCCCGGCGTCCGGGGACAGCACCAGGAGCTGCGGGGCGACCGTCACCGCCGTCGGCCCGTCGTTGCGGTAGATGACCGTGAAGTCCCGGCTGCCCTCGGCCTGGAGCGGGCTCGGGGCCAGGTCGACGAAGTCGGTGGGTACGGCGGCCTCTCGCGTCTGGGACGTCGTGGGCGGCGGTGTGGCCGCCAGGGCGGGGCCGGCCGTGGTCAGGCCGGTGACCGTGACGGCCAGGGCGAGGAGGGTGAGCCTGAGGCGGCGGTTTCGGAACGGCATGCGCGTCGGTCCTTCGGATTCGCTCGGGCGAACTGGGAGGGCCCGCACGGCCCTTGACCTGAAGGCGCCGCCGGGCCGCTCCCGCCATCGTAGGCAGTGGTGGAGCCGCCCGGATCAGCCGTATGGCCGAGGCGGAACACCCTCCCGCCGCGTAGTCTCCGGCGATTCCGATGGTGAACACCGCGGCAACTACCGCCGGGTACCGGGGAGATGTGGTGGAAAAGGTCGCCGGATCGGGTCGCGCACCCCGTCGGATTGGGCTAGACATGCGGCGAACCACGCCGGCATCAGGACGCGCCGGTCGGCGCGTCCGCCCAAGGGGGAACGGAAAGAGTGACCACACACGACCACACCTCGCGCCACTCCGGCTCCGGAGCGCGCAGACGCATCCCACGACTCAGAATCGCCCTGGCCGCCGCGGCCGCCTTCGTCGTCGCCGGAAGCGGGGTCCAGGCGGCGGCACAGCCTGCCGGGGCAGCCACGCAGCCGCCCGTACCGAACCTCACCTGGTCCGACTGCCAGGGCGGCTTCGAGTGCGCGAACGCCGATGTGCCGCTGGACTACCGCGATCCACAGGGCAGGACCATCACCCTCGCGGTGATCCGCAAGAAGGCCCCCGACCAGGGCCGGAAGAAGGGCACCCTCTTCCTCCAGCCGGGAGGACCGGGCAACTCGGGCGTCGACTTCGTCCGCAACAACTACGACGACCTGCCCGCCGCCCTGCGCGACTCCTTCGACGTCTTCGGGTACGACGTACGGGGCGTCGCCCGCAGCTCCCAGGTGGAGTGCTGGGACGACGCGACGTACACGAAGGCCATCCGGGAGGCCAAGGGCGCGCCCGGCCCGGACGCCTACGACAACGCCGTGCGCCAGGGCGCCGAGTTCGACCAGGCCTGCCAGGACCGGGCGGGCGAGCTGCGGCCGTACGTCGGCACCGGGTACGTCGCCCGCGACATCGACCTGCTGCGCCAGGCCCTCGGCGAGGACCGGCTCACCTACTACGGCCGCTCCTTCGGCAGCTACATCGGCACCGTCTACGCGGCCATGTTCCCCGACCGCGTCCGCGCCCTGGTGCTGGACGGCGCCTACGACCCCGAGCACTACGCGAACCACCCCTATGCCTACGACCGGCCCCAGTACCTGGCCCTGGACGGCGCGATGAGCCGCTTCCTGGACTGGTGCGAGGCCGACCAGGCGACGTGCGGGTTCGGCGACGGCGACCCGCGGGCCGCGTTCCAGAAGCTCAAGGCGGACCTCGACGCGAACCCCGTGCCGACCGCGGGCGGCGGCCAGGCGAACGGCTACACGCTCGTCTACCGCCTGATGTTCAACATCAACGAGGGCAAGGTCATCTGGCCGTCCCTCGGCGAGGCCCTGCGCAAGGCCCAGCAGCGCGACAACACCTCGTTCCTGCTCCGGCCGCCGTCCCCGGCGAGCTACGACTTCCTCAACCCGAACATCGTGGTCGAGTGCGTCGACAAGGACTACCCGCGCAACCCGGCGCTGCTGAAGCGGCAGGTCACCACCAACGCCAAGCTGGCCCCGCTGCTCGGCCCGGCCCTGGCGTACGGCCCGCCGCTCTACGACCACCAGCACGCCACCACGTGCGCCCAGTGGACCGGCGACAAGCCCAGCCGCTACGACGGGTCCTTCCGGGCCAAGGGCTCCGCGCCGATCCTGGTCCTCGGCACCACCGGCGACCCGGACACCCCGTACCAGGACGCGATCGCCCTGTCCCGCCGGCTGGACAACGGCCGGCTGCTCACGTTCCAGGCCGAGGGGCACACCGCCTTCGGGCGCAGCGCCTGCGCGACGGACGCCGTGACGAGCTACCTCGTCGACGGCAAGGTCCCGGCGCGTGGCACGACCTGCGCGGACGAGACCCAGCCGCCCTCCTCCACGCCGAAGACGGCCCCCTCGGGCACGACCCTCGGTGAGCTGCGCAACGGCGTCAACGAGCGGCTCGACCGCCTCGGCACCCTGCGCTGACCGCTCCGCCCCGGACCCCGGACGCCCCGTACCGCACGGGGAGTCCGGGGTTCCGGGGTCTTGACCCCCTCTCGTGGCAGGCCCTACAACTGACATCCGGTAGAAACCGTTTACTACCTGTTTGCCGAGAGGGGTCCCGCGATGAGCCCGACCAGAGGGTCACGAGAGCAGGAAGCGCCCGCGCCGGGCAGAGCGGCCGCGCGACCGGCCCCGGCCTCCCGCCGGGCGGTGCTGAAGGGCGCCGCCGTCACCGCCGGGCTGGCCGCCACGGGCCTCGGCACGACCGGGCCCGCCCACGCCGCCGACGACGGCCGCCCGGAGAGCGTCACCGCCCGCATGGGCGGCACCTCCATCACCCTGACTCTCGCCGGGGGCGCCCTGCGCTGGTCGGCGCGCCGCGGCGGCAGGACCGTGATCGGCGACTCCGCCCTCGGCCTCCGGCTCGGCGACGGAACGGTCCTCGGCAACGATGTCAGGGTGACCGGCCACCGGTTCGGCACCCGCCGCACCACCTGGACCCCGGTCTACGGCCGCGACGCGACCGTCACGGACCTCTACCAGGAGCAGTGCTGGGACCTGCGGGACCGCGCCACGGGCATCCGCTTCGGCGTGCAGGTCCGCGCGTACAAGACGGGCGTCGCCCTGCGCCACCTCCTCCTCGACGAGGGCACCGCGACCATCGCCGAGGAGCTGACGACGTTCGTCTTCCCCGACGGCACGACCGTCTACAGCGCCCGCGACGAGAACGCCTACGAGCCGGTGGCCCCGGGCGCCATACCCGTCACCGGCACCGCCGGCACGGACACCGGCCCGCTCACCGACCTGCCGCTCACGGCGACGCTCGGCGACGGCCTCATCGCCTGCGTCTGCGAGTCCGCCCGGGTCGACTACCCCCGGCTGATGCTGAGTTCGGTGCCCGGCGAGCCGAACACCCTCGCCGCCTTCCTCATGGAGCACACCGCCCGCGGCACCGGACCGGTCGAGACGACGTCCACCGTCGCCACGCCCTTCGCCACACCGTGGCGCGCGGTGGTCATCGGCGCCACGCACGCCGAACTCGTCGACAACGCCGAGCTGGTGCTCAACCTGGCCCCGCCGAACGCCCTGCCCGACACCTCCTGGATCAAGCCCGGCAAGGTGTTCCGCTGCGAGCTCTCCACCGCCGCCGGACTCCAGGGCGTCGACTTCGCGGTGGCCCGGGGCCTGGAGTACGTCGAGTACGACGCCGGCTGGTACGGCCCGGAGTTCACCACCCCCGACGCCACCCGGCCGATCCCCGCGATCGACCTCCCCGCCGTCATCGCGTACGCCACGAGCAAGGGCGTCGGCGTCTTCCTCTACGTCAACCGGCTCGCGCTGACCGACGCGGACTCGCTGTTCGGCCTGTACAAGAGCTGGGGCGTGCAGGGCATCAAGCTCGGGTTCATCAACGACGGCACGCAGACGATGACGAACCAGATCGTCGACTGGGCGAAGACGGCCGCGAAGTACGAACTGCTGATCGACATGCACGACGACGTCCGGCCGTTCGGCTACGAGCGGACCTACCCGAACTGGATCAGCCTGGAGGGCGTGCGCGGCAACGAGCAGTTCCCGACGGCCGCGCACAACGTGACACTGCCGTTCGCCCGCAACGTCGGCGGCCCGATGGACTACACGATCTGCTACGGCCAGTCCCGCGACAAGACGACCAACGCCCACCAGATGGCGATGGCCGCGGTGTACTACCAGCCCCTCAACTTCCTCTTCTGGTACGACAAGCCGTCCAAGTACAGCAACCCGGCCAACTGGCCCGGGCTGCCCTGGTTCAACGCCGTCCCGGTGACCTGGGACGAGAGCCGCACCCTGGACGGCTCGATCGGCGAGTACATCGCGGTGGCCCGGCGCAGCGGCGCCGACTGGTACCTGGGCGCGATGACGAACGAGTCGTCCCGCACCCTGTCCCTGCCGCTGTCCTTCCTCGGCAGCGGCACGTACACGGCGACGGTCTACGCCGACGGCACCCCGGGCGCGCGGCCGTACCAGACGCCGGTCGTGGTGAGCACCCGCACCGTCACCGCCGCCGACACGCTCGACGTGGCCATGGCCCCGGCGGGCGGGCAGGCGATCGTCCTCAGGCCGAGCTGACCGCCCGGCTGCGGGGGTTTTCCCCCGGGCCCGGGTCGACCGACCGGTGGACGGCAGGTTCAACCGACTGCCTCTGTCGGCCGACTGCCCAGGTCAGCGACGCTTTCGGGCATGAACTCACTATCTGTGCGCGTGGCGCGCTGGAGCGCCCGGCACCCCTGGCGGGCGATCGCCGGCTGGCTGGTGTTCGTCGCGCTGTGCCTGGGGGCCGGCAGTGCCGTCGGCACGAACAGCGCGAAGACGGCCGACTACCGGGTCGGCGAGGCCGGCCGTGCCGAGGCGCTCGCGGCCGAGGCCCATCTGGAGCGCAGGGCCGCCGAGCAGGTGCTGATCTCCTCCCGTTCGGGCGGTGCCCTCGACGAGGGTGCCGCCCGGGCCGCCGCGGAGGACCTGACCGACCGGATGCGCCGGCTGCCCGAGGTGGCGGGCGTGGCCGACCCGCTGCTGTCCGGCGACCGCCGGATCCTCATGGTCGAGGTGTCCCTGAAGGGCGAGGAGCGGGACGCCAAGGACAAGGTCGACGCGCTCCTGGCGCAGACGGCGGCGGTGCAGCAGGCCCATCCCGGGCTGCTGCTGGAGGAGACCGGAAGTCCCTCCGTCAGCAAGGGAGTCGACCAGCAGCGCAGCGACGACCTGGCGCTCTCCGAGGCGATCACCCTGCCGGTCACGCTGATCACGCTGCTGATCGTGTTCGGCTCGGTGACCATGGCCGGGGTGCCGCTGCTGCTGGCGCTGTCGTCGATCGCCGCGGCGGTCGGGCTGTCCATGGTCGTCTCGCACGTGTCGCCCGACGCGGGGGTCGGTACGAACGTCATCCTGATGATCGGCCTGGCGGTCGGCGTCGACTACACGCTGTTCTACCTCAAGCGCGAGCGGGAGGAACGGGCCCGCTCCGGCGGGCGGCTGGGCTCCGAGGCACTGGTGGAGCTGGCCGCGGCGACCTCGGGCCGCGCGGTCGTGGTCTCCGGGCTCGCGGTGGTGGCCTCCACGGCGACGCTGTACCTGGCCTCCGACGTGATCTTCTCCTCCCTCGCGACCGGCACGATCGTGGTCGTCCTGGTCGCGGTGACCAGTTCGCTGACGGCCCTGCCCGCGCTGCTCGTCAAGCTCGGGCGGCGGGCCGAACGCCGGGCGCTGCGGCGGGCCGAGCGCGGCAAGCCGGCGCGGCGGGTGCGGGGCGAGAGCGGCGGCGGCCGGATCTGGGCCACCCTGCTGCGTCCCGCGGCCCGGCATCCCCTGGCCACCCTGTGCGTCTCGGTCCTCGCCCTGCTCGCGCTCGTCGTCCCGCTGGCCGGACTGAAGATCACGGAGATGAGCCGGGACACGCACTCCCGCGACATCCCCGCGATGCGGGTGTACGACCGGCTCAACGACGCGTTCCCCGAGCAGCGGGTGACCCACCAGGTCGTCGTCCGCGCCGACGCCTCCCGGTCGGGGGAGGTGACAGCCGCCCTGCGCGAGGTGGCCGAACGTGCCGACGCCGACCCGCTGTTCACGGGCTCCGCACGGATCCGCGCCGCGTCCGACGACCGCACCCACACCCTCGAACTGAAGGTGCCGCACCTCGGCAACTCCGACGAGGCGTACGACTCGCTGGACCGGCTGCGGGACGACCTCCTGCCCGCGACCGTGGGCCGGATCACCGGCGCCGAGTACGGCGTGAGCGGCGACGTCGCCCGCTACGCCGACTATCCCGCCCACCAGAACGGCAAACTGCCCCTGGTGCTGGGCGCGTTGCTGCTGGTGACGTTCGCGATGACCGTGTACGCCTTCCGCTCGGTGGTGCTCGGGCTGCTCGGCGTCACCCTGAACCTGCTGTCCGCGGCGGCGGCGCTGGGGCTGCTCGTGCTGGTCTTCCAGGGGACGTGGGCGGAGGGCCTGCTGGACTTCGACTCCACCGGGTCGGTCGGGTCGCGGGTGCCGCTGTTCCTCTTCGTGATCCTGTTCGGTCTGTCGATGGACTACCAGGTGTTCGTGGTGAGCCGGATCCGGGAGGCGGTGCTCGCGGGCGTGCCCACGCGGCAGGCCGTGCTCGACGGCATCCGCTCCTCGGCGAGCGTGGTGACCAGCGCGGCGGTGGTGATGACGACGGTGTTCGCCAGCTTCGTCTTCCTGCACATCATCGAGATGAAGCAGATCGGCTTCGTGCTGGCGGCGGCCGTGCTGATCGACGCGTTCGTGGTGCGGGTCATGGTGCTGCCGGCGGCGATGCTGCTGCTCGGGGAGGCGACCTGGTGGCCCTCGCGGCCCGCGGTCACTCCGGCTCCGGAGAAAAGCCCCGCCTCGCGTGCGGTGGCCGACGTACGTTGACCCTCATGACCGCTCTCGCCGGGTCCACCGCCGACGCCTTCTGGGCGACGTCACTGCGCCGCTGGAACACGGTGTGCTGGCTGCTGTTCGCCGTGATGGCCGTCGGGCTGGTCGCCATCGACCGGCCCGGCGGGAGCAAGTACGCGGCGCTGGCGCTGCTGGGCGGCATGGTGCTCTGCTACGCGGTCCTGGACCGCTTCCCGGACAACCCCGTCGTACGGCCGCACGTCTACCTGTGGGTGCTGGTGGTCGCGCTGGGCGGGCTGGCGTATCTGCGGGGCAACTACGCGGCGCTGTTCATGGTGACGCTGCCGCACTACTGGATGTTCGGGCGGACGCCGAGGGCCTCGATGGTGTTCCTGGGGCTCGCCACGGTGGCGACCCTGACCGGGCACGTGCTGCGGCAGGACGGCTGGACGGTGGAGTTCTTCACCGAGGTGCTCGTGTCGACGCTGATCGTCGTCGCCGTGGGCGTGCTGATCGGGCTGTGGGCGCACTCGGTGGTCGCGCAGAGCGCCGAGCGGGCCCGGCTGATCTCCGAACTGGAGCAGGCGCAGGCGGAGTTGTCGCAGGCCCATCAGCGTCAGGGCGCGGCGGACGAAAGGGAGCGCATGGCACGCGAGATCCACGACACCCTCGCGCAGGGTTTCGCCTCGATCATCGTGCTGGCGGAGGCGGCCCGGGCCGGCCTCGACGCCGAACCGGCCCGCAGCGCGCAGCAGTTGCGGTCGATCGAGTCCACGGCCCGGGAGAACCTCGCCGAGGCCCGGGAGCTGGTCGGCTCGGCCCAGCGGCCCGGCCAGGCGGCCGCCGGTCCGGTGGCCCGCACCCTCCGCCGCATCCTGGACCGCTTCGCCGAGGACACCGGCATCGGCGTCGACGCCGACCTGGCCGACCTGGAGTGCGACCAGCAGACCCGGATCGCGCTGCTGCGCTGCACCCAGGAGTCCCTGGCCAACGTGCGCAAGCACGCCCGCGCCTCCACGGTCGGGGTGGTCCTGGCCCGGCAGCCGTACGGCGTGGAGCTGGAGATCACCGACGACGGGACCGGGTTCGTGGTGGAGGAGTCGACGGGCTTCGGCCTGGACGGCATGCGCAAGCGGCTGGCGGAGCTGGGCGGGAGGCTGACGGTGACGAGTTCGGTGGGCGACGGCACGCGGGTGCAGGCGCTGATACCCCTGGGGGTGCGGGCATGACCGAGGGACCGCTCCGGGTGGTCATCGCGGACGACCACACCGTCATGCGGGCCGGCGTCGTGGCCCTCCTCGCCTCCGACACCGGCATCGAGATCGTCGGCGAGGCGGGCGACGGCAGCGCCGCCCTCGCCCTCGTCGAACGCCACGGGCCGGATGTCGCCCTGGTCGACCTGCGGATGCCGGTGCTGGACGGAGTCGCCACGACGACCGAGATCGTGACGCGCTTCCCGCGCACCCGCGTGCTGATCCTGACGACGTACGACACCGACGCGGAGATCGAGCGCGCGGTGGAGGCCGGGGCGATCGGCTACCTCCTGAAGGACACCACCCGCGAGCAGCTGGCCGACGCGATCCGCGCGGCGGCACGCGGCGAGACCGTGCTGGCCCCCCGGGTCGCCGAACGCCTGGTCGCCCGCATGCGCCAGCCCGTCCGGATCCCGCTCACGGCCCGCGAGGAGGACGTCCTCGACGCGGTCGCGGACGGCCTCACCAACGCCGAGATCGGCCGCCGCCTGGTCATCTCCGAGGCCACGGTGAAGACCCACCTGCTCCGCCTGTTCGCCAAACTCGACATCAACGACCGCACGCGGGCGGTGGTGGTGGCGATGGAACGGGGACTGCTGCGCAGGCCTTAGGGGGTGTCCGCAAAGTCCCGTCGTTCGCCCGGAGGGCGGGCCCTGCGGCGTTCGGTGCGTGCTCTCGGCGTGCCGGGCGGACGCCCGCGTAC